>DATFCH010000239.1:0-5763 GCA_035253345.1 Nitrososphaeraceae archaeon | reverse complement strand
CCCGGACTTCATGGTGTTCATATATTTGAGGTATTTACTTTATTACTAAGTTACAGTTTTGGTAGATAATTTGGAAATAGTTATTTTTTCATTTAGATGTCCTACTGGAAATCTGTTCTTACTCATTTTCTGAGAATGATTTTGTTATTATTCTTAATAATAATTCATATAAAAAATGATTATTGTCCAAATGGTAATGGTAATTTTGTTGCTACTACAATATCTGAAGGTCTAGGATCTAGGTATTTAACAGGTTCAGCGGTAACAAAAAATACTGTATATCTATAGGGATTTACCATAGTTTGATTTATAGCAAGCGTATTGTTATTGTCTCCATTGAATTGACCTACACTTAATCTATAATCTGACTTGTCTCCTTTATCTTCAAACCAACCTTCATACACTTTCCCTTTTGCATGTGGTTCAGTTATTTTAGCAATACCACTAAAGGTAGAATTATTAAAATAAGTCGAAACTACTTTCGTATCACCACCATAAAATTTATCAGCGGTAGGAGTAGTAAAGTCTAAAGATATATTTGAATTCTGATTTCTTTTTTGTTGTTGTTTTTGTTTTTGTTATTGTAATTGTTATTGTTATTGAGAGTCTGTTTGATTCTTACTAATATCAGCATTAATAATTTCTTTTGCTAATCCAATTCCATATTCACTCAGTAGATTAGAACGACAACCTTTGATTTTGTAAATACATGTTTTGGGAGTTCTGTCTAAATTGTTAATATAAAAATTGTCAGAGTGATTTTACAAATCACATATTTAACATTGTTCTATCTTTTTTATCTATAATAATTATATACTATTTTTTATTTAAACTGATGTCTATACTGTGAAAGCTGTCGTAATACATCACACTCTCAATTCAACAGGTGGCGAATCATCATTTGCTATAGAAACAATATACTCTTTATCTAAACTTGGATATGATGTAGAATTAGTTACGGTGCAAAAACCTGATCTAAAACTTATAACAAAAACATATGGAAAAGAATTGCCAGTAAAAAAAATTAGATCGATAATTCCTTTTAAAATGAACGTTTTTGGAATATATCAAAGGTTATTAACTGTACTATCGTCTCTAAATCTTAATCATTCTGATATTATTATTGATACAAATGGTACAAATTTACCATTGAATATTTCACAAAATATTTTATATATTGTATACATTCATTTTCCTGCTATTCTTCAGACATCTGCTGGTTACAATAATAATAAATATAACAAATCATTGTATTGGAAATCTTATTTTAAACCATATCAAGTTA
Organism: Nitrososphaeraceae archaeon; assembly: GCA_035253345.1. Lineage (GTDB taxonomy): Archaea > Thermoproteota > Nitrososphaeria > Nitrososphaerales > Nitrososphaeraceae > TH1177. Next base: position 4,478 of record DATFCH010000239.1, on the reverse strand, counting down.
TGGCTCATTTGCTTACCAAAAAAGCATTAAAAAGAGCTGATATAGTTCTTACAAATTCATCATTTACTAAAAAAGCAATACAAAAAGTATTTCCTTCGATAAATCCTCAAATTATCTATCCGCCTATTGATATTCAGAACTTTTCCAATTGTTATAATTCAAATTCAAGAAAACAACAAGTATTAGTAATAGCTCGCTTTTCGCCGGAAAAACAAATAGAAAAGGCAGTATTGATAGCTAAACTTCTACCTAATATACGCTTTAAAATTATTGGATCTCTTCTACCAGTAAATCAATTTTATTACAATTATATTCAACAAATGATCCAAAACCATGGATTAACGGACAGAATACAATTGATTCCAAATGCGACTAAAAATGAAATGGTAAATGCACTGTCTAGTAGTTTAATTTATTTACATACTATGTATGGTGAGCATTTCGGTATTTCTATTGTTGAAGCAATGGCTTCAGGATTGATACCTATCGTTCCCTCATATGGTGGATGTAGCGAAATAGTACCTCTAGAATATCAATATACCACCATACCAGATGCTGCTGCGTGTATATATAATAGTATTTACCATTATGATGCGACTAAAAGAAACTTTCTTTATGAAATTGCTAAACAGTTTTCACCAGATAATTTTACACGAAATTTAAAATCTGTGATAGATCAAACATATATCGAAAACAAACAGGGGTATAGCCCATTACAATAAACCAAAAACATGTTAAAAAATTTATCATCTTAATATATTTAGAGAATAAAATCTATTCATAAAGCAAATTGCGTATTTTAATTGTATCTGGAGAATATCCTCCAATGAAAGGAGGGGTGGGACGCTATACATATAATTTGGTAAATGCGCTCAAGAAAAAAAATAATATTGAAGTTTTTATCGCTATGAGTAATACAAATAATAAATTTACTCCTTCTTCCTCTTCTTCCGATGATCATTCTTATTTCAATAACGAAATTTATTATAATATAGTAAGCAAAGGAGATAGAGGGAACTCAGATCGCTTACTAAGTTTAATAAAGAAAATGAAACCTGATGTAGTTAATGTTCAATATGAAAGAGGACTCTATGAGATTGACACTACTATTAAACACATGGCAAGAAGATTACTATATGGATCGACTCTTGATAGATTTTACAAACTGTGTCCTGTTCCAACAGTATCTACTTTGCATACCGTGTTACCATACAATGAGTATCAAGAATATATAAAAGAAATAGCATTAAAAAAGGAAGGAAGATTTGCAAAACTTCCTACACCAATCCGAGCGGGTATCAGAAAATTAGTATTAGAGAAAAGATACCGACTTCTTCTTGAAATTGTTAACTTGTCAAAAGAAATTATTAGTCTAGCAAAATCCAATCAATCTTTAGTTAAACGAGGTACTGTCATTTATCATGGGGCAGAGTCATCGCCCTCCTTATCTGTTAAATATAAAGAAGAATATCGAAAAGAATTTGAATTGCCTATAAATAAACGACTATTACTTGCTTTTGGATATGTAGGGTCATACAAAGGATTTGATATTTTGAATAATATCAAAATTCCCAATAACTGGTCTTTAGTTATTAAACAGAATAAACATGAACGTGGGAGAGAACAACCTATACATATCAAAAATGCACAGAATTTAGATTTAGGATATGTAGATGATCTAAAACTTTCCAAACTATTCTTTGCATGCGATGCAATAATCTTTCCATACCGAGTAGTTTCAATTTCTGGTGTTTTATTTGATGCATTAGCTCATGGTCTCCCATTTATAGCATCTAATTTGGACTTTTTTCAGGAATTTGAACAAATGAATCTTGGGATCACATGTGAGAGAAATGCTAAATCTTTTTCAGAATCTTTAGTTGATTTAGATAAGAATTATAAGAAATATCACAATAATGTCTTAAAGTTTAATCCCCAATTAAAATGGAGTAATATTGCTGATAATTACATTAACTTTTTCTCAAAAGTATTGAACTCTTGATTTATCATTTTTATTTTAGAGATAATATTATACTTACATTTCATGGACTAAAATTCATTATGTAATAGTCTTATAGAAGTATATACACTAAGTATTATGTATAAACAAAAGACGGGAATAGGAACATGGTTTGGTAAAAGATTTTGGGAGTATAGACAATTTTATTCTGCTTATATTGCTCTCTTTATAGCAATATCTAATTGGATTACTATCCAATATAGACTTGTACTGGAAAATGTACCGATTCTTAATTCTTTATTTTCAAATATTTTGATATTTTTAATCGTTGCAGTAGTGTTAATTTCTATAATAAGTGTACTTGGAGGACATTATATCCATAGAAAAAGACAATTCAGGATAGAGCAAGAATTAGCTACTGAAGAAAATCCCTATCTTTATAGAGCTGCGCCAGGGAAAGAAAGAGATTTGATGATTCCTATATGTATATTACAATTGGAAACTCTGGAAGATTTATTACGACAAAATAATTCATTGACAAATGAAAAAAAAATGCAATTTCAAAATTTTAAAACAGAACTTTTAAAATTAGCTCAAGGAAGATCCATTGGCACATTTAAATAATATAGTGACTAAGGTATAAGAACTTTAATGCGCATTTTAATGGTTTCTCCTGAATTTCCTCCTATAGCTGGGGGAGTAGGACGTTATACCTATAATCTTGTCGAGGCACTAAGAAAATTAGATTGTGAAGTCTTGGTTTTATCTGATAATAAAGGATATGGAGATTACATGGGAATATCTCCATCAAATAATGACAATTCAAATATAGTGTTAAAAGTTGTTGATGAGGTTCAACCTGATATTGTCCATATACAATTTGAACCTGGTTTGTATGGCTTAAAATTAGCATTAAATTCCTATAATAGCAAAACATATCTTGATTCATTTTATTATCAATGTAAAACTCCGATAGTTACTACCTTTCATTCGGGATATACCTTTAAAGAATGGATGTACCTAGCAATGTCAATAAAGAAAAGTGGGAGAACAAGACAAATAGGAATACCCGCTAGATTGGTTGTTAAAATGTGGACTAATTTACTACATTATAGATCTTTTATGGAAATAAATAGAAAAAAACTTAGACAAAGCAAGGCTGGAATATGCTTTTCGTCTTATATGTCAAAATTATTAGGAGGTGGACATATTATTTATCATGGAGCAGAGCCAGCAATACAGAATGTCCCAGATAAAAAGGAAATCCGAAAAAAGTTATCTTTACCTACTGATAAAAAGTTAGCAGTTATAGTTGGCTTTCAAACGGTCACTAAAGGATGGGATTTATTAAATAAGCTAAAAATGCCGAATGATTGGATAATGGTAACTAATTCTGCCAAAGGCGATTACAACAAAGAGGAGATAGATCGGAGTTTTAATAAAAATAGCGAGATCATAGATTTAAAAAGAGGTTATTTGAATGATATGGAACTATCGTTATTATTATTTGCTTCTGATGCGGTACTACTACCTTATAAAATTACTTCAGGTTCAGGTGTTATGTTCGATGCATTATCGCACGGATTACCATTCATATCCACAGATCTAGAATTTTTCAAAGAATTTGCAAATATGGACCTGGGAATAATTGCTAAAAGAGATCCTAAATCATTCTCTAATGCTATTCTCAGGCTAGGAAAAAATTATGAAAAATACCATGGAGCTGTCAAAAATTTTAAATTAAGTTTAAAATGGGACACTATAGCCAATCAACATATTAAGATATACAATAATAATAATAATAATAATAAAAAATAAACCAACAAAATCAATCAATATAGAAAAATTAGTTACAAAAGAGATATACTTTAAATAAAGAGATCTCATTATATCTATTGATATAACATCTGCATATACTTCCTATGGTGTTACTGTAACAATGGATACTATTAACAGGATAATCGTCATAAAACAATTAGAAGCAACATAAACAATAACAAATAGGAAAAAATTTACAAAAGAGAGTTTATATTATATATTTTACAGAAAAGGAAAGAATAGAAATTAAAAAAAGTATCAATAAGAATACGAGGAGTTGAAATAACAAATTTTGGTAGGTTTTTAATATAATAACTCATCCTATCAAATGATTTTGTATATTTCTTCAATGGAAAAGTATGTTAATATGACTTTATTGGTATAATTTTTATTAATATATTTGTAAATTAAATTATTAGTAATGGTAGGATTAACAAATATAAAAAAATTAATTTATTGGTTGTTTGAAGAACCGGTAGCTAATACTATTCCATCATTATATACCTTAGATAAAGTAATGAATTTTTTTATAAAAATTAATTATATTATAATAAGAATAGTATTTAGAATAGCTGTAGGAAAGAAGAGAAGAGAAAATTCGCAACTTTACAGAAAATTAAGTTATAAAGGTTATGTTAACTTTTCCTTTTATCTGTTTATCTTATTATATAAGATTATTAAATTTTTAAGATTAGGCAAT
>DATFCH010000238.1:0-4051 GCA_035253345.1 Nitrososphaeraceae archaeon | reverse complement strand
TGTAATAAATAGTTGGCAATAATATGGACAGAAATAATATATGTTATAAAATTATTATATTTAAAATTTTGATTCTAAAATACATTTTCTTTTCCATTAATTATCTATTCTGTTTTATCATACTATTAATGCTTGAATCTCATTTTATTTAATTTGTCTGTAATTTAGAATCATTATCTTCTAAAAACTAGATAATACTGGATTATTTAAAAAAGTAATTGTCTTTAATTTAAATTTCGTCTATTAGTAGGTAGTAATGAATTCATGGTACAAGATACAAGTTAATAATAAATCTTTTCGAATCATAAAAATATTATTACTTATATAATTCTATATATCTGTATTGAAATATAAATGACACATTAGTGTCGTAATTAAATAATCTGTCGTTAAATTATTTAGTAAATTTATTGCATAACCAAGGTTTAGTTAATTAACTTTTTCAATACAAGGAAAGTTTAATAACCCTCTTAAATTTTTTAATTTGTCTATATGCCTAAATTCAAATCAACTCAAGATATAATTCGAATTATTGATAATAAAGACCAAATTCGTAATTTTGGGGTTATCGCCCATGTTGATCATGGAAAAACTACAATGAGCGATAGTCTTTTAGCCGCATCGGGGATTATTTCACCTTCTGTAGCGGGACAAGCTCTCGCTTTGGATTCAATGAAACTTGAACAAAATAGACAGATGACAATTCGAGGAGCTAATGTAACACTATTTTATGAACATGAAGGAAAAGAATTTGTTATAAATATGATTGATACACCGGGACACATTGATTTTACAGGGCGAGTTACGAGAGCATTACGTGCAATAGACGGAGTTGTAGTCGTTTCCGATTCAGTTGAAGGTATTATGACTCAGACTGAAACTGTAACCAGGCAAGCTTTGGAAGAAAGAGTTAGGCCTGTTCTATACATAAATAAAATAGATCGTTTGGTAAAAGAATTACGTTTAGATCCACCTGCAATGCAAAAATGGTTGTCTAATATTATAGCTGAATTCAATAAATTAGTAGATATTTACGCTGAACCTGAGTTAAAGGAAAAATGGAAAGTAAGTATACAAGCTAATAATGTTGCGTTCGGATCTGCTAAAGATAGATGGGGATTTAATTATAAGGTAGCACAAAAGAAAGGCTTTAGTTTTAAAGATGTGTATGATGCATATACTTCTGATGATCCCTCTAAGATAAAGGCTCTTTCTGAGAAAGCACCTCTTCATGAAGCAGTATTAGGTATGGTTGTACAACACCATCCTCCACCTCATGTAGCACAAAAATATAGAATTCCGAAGATATGGCCTGGTGATCTTAATTCGGATATCGGGAAAGCGCTTGTAAATTGTGACGAAAAAGGGCCTGCCGTTATGATGGTGACTACGATTAACGTCGATCCGCAGGCCGGTAGAATAGCTACAGGGAGACTATTTTCAGGGACAATTAAAGATGGTGACGAAATATATCTGATCGATGCAAAAAGACCTGGAAAAGTCCAGTCAGTAAATATCTATATGGGAAATACTAGGGAAGTTGTTAGCGTTCTACCTGCTGGCAATATTCCTGCACTTTTAGGATTAGATTATGCTGTTGCTGGAGAAACAATTTCTAGTATAAAAAATAATATAGCTTTTGAATCTATAAAGTATGTTTCGGAACCAGTAGTAACTATAGCTGTAGAGACTAAACATCCAAAGGATCTTCCTAAGCTTGTAGAAGCTCTTCGCAGAATCACAGTAGAAGATCCAAATCTAATTGTAAAAATAAATGAAGAAACAGGAGAGACTTTGATGGCTGGAATGGGTGTATTGCATCTAGAAATAGCTACATCGCTATTACAAGAAGCTGGTTTATCTATAACTACATCTCAACCTTTGATCAATTACAGAGAAACAATTCGTTCTAGAGGTGGACCTATAATGAGTAAATCTCCTAATCGACATAACAAAATATTCATGCGAGTAGAACCACTTAATGAAGAAATTATTGACATGATCAAAACAGGACATATAAAGGAAGATATGGATAAAAAAGAATTGGCTAAAATTCTTAGGGAAAAAGGATGGAATGCTGATGAAGCTAGAAACGTTAGCGCTATCGATCCATCAGGTAATATGTTGATCGATGAAACTAAAGGTGTACAATTTATTCAAGAATCGATGGATTCTATCAAATCAGGATTTGATGATGTAATTCATTCCGGAGCACTTGCACACGAGAATTTGAGAGGTGTTAAATTTGTTCTAAATCACTTTGTTCCTCATGAGGATCCTGCTCACAGAGGATTAGCACAATTAATGCCAGCAACTAGAAGAGCAATGTTGGGTTCTATGTTAATAGCAAATCCAGTACTTTTGGAACCAATATTAGGAATAGAAGTAAAATGTCCACAAGAACAGATTGGTACAGTAGCAGGAATAATTTCTGCAAAAAGAGGCAAATTATTAAATGTAGACCAAAAAGGAGTTATAGCAATTATGCAAGGTGAAGTTCCGGCATCTGAAACTTTTGATCTATCAGAGGTAATGCGTGGAGGAACTGCAGGTAAAGCAATGTGGAGTACCTACTTCAAGAGTTGGCAATCTGTTCCTCAATCTGTTATTAAAACTCTAATTGCTGACGTTCGCAAACGTAAAGGATTAAATCCTGAACCTCCAAGCCCTGACGAATTTATCGATAAAGAATAAACTGAAAAATATCTATATATTTTTTCAGATACAAATTTGTGTTTAGCCTAATTCCAATGTATTAAGCTATTCGCCTTCTCATGTAATTTTTTATCAAATGCTTTTATATCTATTCTCTTAAAAGGATTAATTTTTTCTAAAACTGGTGGAATTTCATTTTGTTCTATTGTTGATTTATTTTTTAATTCTTCAAGTATTTTTTCTTGTAACTTTGGATGGCAAATTTTACTGTGATAAATACATCCTAAAGACCCATTAATCATTTCTTTCAAGTGTGCTTCGCCTTTGTCTTCGTGAAAATGAGGATTTCTAGTTTCAACTTGCATAACCTCTACTCCTTTGTCCATTGCATCTTGATTTTCTGTAGGTAATATGCCACCGAACTGTTCGAGTAAATTGACAATTTCATATGTTTCTACAGAAAATCCCGAGGAAAAATTAAGAAGCTCGGCAAGTTTAAGAGACATACAATGTTCGCCAGAATTACCCGTTCTCATTACTTCTGTTTCAAATCCGGTGTAATATGAAATAAGTGAGTTGAGATAGTGATTAGTTATCTCCGAAACTCTTCCCCATTTTGAAAAGTAAATTCCACTCTCTGAAATCTTTGGTTTATAAATCCATGAAACTCTTATCATTTTATAAGGTGTTTCAGACATAGCTATTCCTGAAGCAAAAATTTTTACATATTCATTTACGGCACCTGGCACATAGTTATCCCCATCGATAAAACCCACATATTCTTTATTTGCCATTTTAGCAAGAAGCATTCCTAATACCATTCCTTCTGCTTTACCATTTCTAATTAGATTATCTGGACCTAATAAATCGGCATAATCGACTTCTCTTAATGTTTCAGCAAGACCTTCATCTCTTTGATGAAGAATCAATGCATTTTTGTTAGCAAACCGATTAAATTGTTGGAGTGCTTCTTTTTCTAATTTGTATCTGTCCACAGGTTGTCTGGGGCTGTTTGAGACAATTATTGTCATGCAATCATGAGGAATTCCACTTAAAACGCCTTCTAAAAGTTTAAGCCTTTCATTTTTTATTGGAATTACTATTGCCATTTTGCTTTCTATCTCTGAAATAACTTCATTTCCAACACCTGAAATATTTTCAGATATTTTCTTTCCTTTATCTAAGCCAGAGTCAAGTTCAAAAACACGCTGAACGCCATGAAGGCTTATTGATCCAAATCTTTCAGTAAATCGAGGTAAATCTAATTTCATTTATTCTATCTCCTTTTTAATAAAACATAAAATTAAAAGATATTGTATATATTTAAATCACGGCTCAAATAGAAAATAATTTTATTGATATAGTTTTAATTGTAAAATCGATTTGATATATCTTT
>DATFCH010000237.1:0-4804 GCA_035253345.1 Nitrososphaeraceae archaeon | reverse complement strand
ATAAATCTAATTATTAAATATAAAAAATGTACAAATCAATGATCTAATGATATGGATTTTTCAGAAAATACATTGATTGCTATTATAAAGATAAATTAACCTATCAAAGAAATTAATATTCGATCTATAGAAAATGATTTTGAGTTATTCCAAATACTACATTTGAAGCAATATACTGTAATATACCTATAATGTACATTATTGCGATATGACAAAATTCTTGGTTGGAAAAGTATCCGATCTGACAGAAGGAAGTATGACACATGTTACTGCGGGAGGAAAGGAAGTCTTAATAGCTAATGTTAATGGAAATTATTATGCTATGGGTAATATTTGCACTCATGCAGGTGCAGAATTACATGAGGGCGAATTAAATGGGAATGAATTAAAATGTCCTTGGCATGGAGCTAAATGGGACATTACAACAGGTAATTTATTATGGTTCCCACAGCAGTTAAAATCGCCAGGATCGTATCCCGTAATAGTAGAAAATGAAATGATTTATGTTGATGTTCACTAAACCATTTCTTTTTTATAGCTCATTTAGCTAATCTTATCGATTCTAATTTTAATATTAATTTATATTGAATTTTTTTTGTATTTTTTATATGGATGTATTAGAAGAACATGACCTTACTGCATATCTATTTAATAAATATTCTCTAAATCAAAGAAAATGGAATTTTATTATCTCAACTTCTCAAGTTAATAATTCTTTTTTTGATGCAATTGTCTCTAATCCTGATGAAGTTTGGCAATTAAAAATTGATTCGATTTATAAACCTAATCCAATAGTAATGGGTACAAAGATTGAAACAGACTCTTCTCTAATAGAAAAAAAACTCAATACAACAGAATTTGGATATAGAAAGTTGGAAGCAGATGTACTTAGGAAGTTTATAAGAAATATTTCTGGAAATCAAAATCATAATTCTATTAATACTACGAATATTAATATTCATCTCAATTCACTCCTTTCATCACTTGAACCAGTCAAACCAATTAAAGGACATAATTATCTTTATGGACCATTTATTTTTACAGACAAAAGAATGACTAAGTTCGATAATAGACAAGATGAAATATCTGAAAAATTATCATATCGAATGCATGATAATATTCGAAGAAAATATTCTTTATACCGGTAAATAATAAACTAAATTTTTCTGGGTATCCTATTTCTTATAAATTATTTCATGTCTTCTCTTCATTAATAAATAAACTATCGTAAGTAAGATCCCAACTAATAATGATATACTTATATGTTCTCTCTCAAAACCATATGAACAAGATATTTCTTCAAAAATACAACTTAAACTGAAAAATAACAGATTCCACAAAGAGTGACCTAGTATTGCAAACCATCCTTTCCCACTTAACCAAGTTCTTAGACTAAAAAAAAGGGACGGAATTACAAATAACCAATTTGCATATGACAATTGATTAACGTCTATGTTATAAGTATTGAAGATATGTAACATAGCCCATGCTATTCCACCAAATAATACGACTAAATTATTTCCGAAAGCGTAAAATGGAATTCCAAAAAATAATGATTCTTCTAAAGGTCCAGCTAAAATGACTGAAACCATAGAAAGTGGTAAATTTGGTTCTTTATATTCTAATATTGATTTATCTATTATTATTGTTCCTATAGAAGAAGAAATTATTCCTATACCATGATAGAATAAAAACATTAAGACTAAATAGATTAATGAATTATTATGATAACGAGAAATCCAATATTTTGGATTAATATCTTTATAAAAAAGTTTGATCAATGAGTCAGTCATACATCTACAAAATTTCAGCTCACTCCAATATAAATACAATCAAATATAGATTTGTTCCAAAATATTCTATGGAATTTTTATTATCTAGTACGAAATATTTTATTAATTATACTAGTTTCAATCATTCTAAATAATTGAGTACAAGTAAATATAATAAAGTATCTATAAAATTTAACTAGAACTAAATAGAGGCTAATCTAGCATCAAATAATTTATTATCATCTACTTTCAAACTTTAAACAAAAATAAACGTATATCAAGATATGTATATTAGTATTTTAAATTTTAAAGTGCGTTTTTCAGATATATGCAATAGATATTTTTGCTTTAAATATTATAAATCTGTGGTATATTCTTTAAAATAATAAAGATAATCGTAACAAACAATAGTCAAAAGCTTTAAAAATTTTTTTTACTATGAAATGTAAAACACATTATTTAGTTTTTAATACAAAAAAAAGAGTTGAATTTATCAATATTACTCCGCAGGTAAGAAGTATAATAAAAGAAAGTCAAGTTAAAGAAGGATTATGTTTAGTGAATGCAATGCATATATCTGCGAGTGTGTTTATCAATGACAATGAAACAGGACTCCATAATGATTTTCAAAAATGGCTCGAAAAATTGGCTCCTCATGATCCAATTGAACAATATCGACATAATGATACAGGAGAAGATAATGCTGATGCACATTTAAAACGTCAAGTAATGGGTAGAGAAGTCGTAGTAGCTATAACTAACGGGACTTAAGATTTTGGCCCATGGGAACAAATCTTCTACACACAAAAGTATTGATTATATAATTCTCTATATTATAAAAAGAATATTGCAAATATTAGAAAAATGTAGAAGTTACCAAAGATTTGTTAATGCTATTAACTCACCATATACTGAAAGATCCTATACTAATGGATTGAAGATGTATATGCAATTTCACCAAATTGCAGATTATGATTCCTTACTCCAAATAAATAAAGATACTACATTTAATATGATCCATGATTTCATAACATTTCAGAGAAAGAAGAGAGAATTATCTTTGAGTAGAATTAATGTTTGTTTCTCTGCTCTCAAACTTTTCTATTCAATGAATAATTATCCTGATTTAAACTGGTATACACTTTCAAGATTTAAAGGCAAAGAACGAAAGAGAATGATTCAAGATCGTGCTTACACCAGAGAAGAGATCCAAAAGTTATTGCAGTATGCTGACTTGAGGATGAAGGTAATAATATTAACATTACTTTCTACAGGTGTTAGAGTTGGTGGTCTAGCATGTATTCGTCTCAAAGATATGGAATATATTGAGCAATACAAATTATATAGAATATTTGTCTATTCAGAAGAATTTGACCATAAATATTATACTTTTTGTACTCCTGAAGCGGCTTACTACATTCAACTCTATTTAGAATATAGAAAAAACCAAGGCGAACAGTTGAGACAAGAAAGTCCTTTGATACGACAGATCTTTGATTCAACCATAAAAATAGAAATGACTTCTGAAGATATACAAGAAAGGATGAGAAACTTGTTAATCAAAGCAGGTTTCAAAACTAAACGAAGTAAAGATCCTAATCGAAAAAGATTCACAGAGGAAGAACTAATAGAATTGAGGAGGAGACGATCTGAAGTTATGCGTTGTCATGGTCTTCGCAAATTCTTTGATACAGCATGTATTGATTCAGATATGAAAAATATTCCTAAAGAACTAATAATGGGTCACAAGAAAGAGTTAGGATTAGATAGACATTACTATAGACCCACCTCCGATAAATTACTAAATGAATATCTAAAAGTTGTTGATGTCCTAACGATAAACGAAGAGAATAGACTTTCTAAAAAAGTTAAAGAATTACAAGAAAAAAACCAAGATAAAGATTATGTGATAAATGGCAAATTATATGAAAAAGATGAAGAAATAAAAGGAATGAAAGAACAAATTCATGAAATGAATAAAAAGTTTGAGCAAGTTTTTTCAATGATTCAACAAAATCCTATTTTGACACAAATAAAACCAGAAGCTCTCAAAAATAAGAAAATAAGTTCTGTCAATTCATAGAGTCTTTTGTTTACGCATTGATTTTGAATACTAAAATATTTTTTTCTTATATAAAAAAATCTGAATCATCATCTATTGCAGAAGTACAAAGATCTATTATAACTTCCTAAAACTATATCAAGTTTAAGACGGAAAGACTCCTACAGAAAGTAGATATAAAATCAGAGAAAAAAAAACAATTCCTTAAATTGATAAATAACTGAAAAAGCTATAGCTAGGAAGTCAGGTATTATTCACAATTAATGAATAATAACAATTTTTATTTTTCCATTTACACAGAAGTAAATGGTATCCAAAATCCAAATATTAATTTCTATTGCAATAAGTGCTTTATTCTTTATTGCTGGTTTCAATTTTTCAAATTATTTGAACGCTGAATCACCAAATTGGCAATATGCTCAAATCGGCTCCATACTTGGAGGAATAGGTGCAGTAAGTAGTATGCTTAATCTTATTCGTTCATGGTTAGTAGATAAAAAACTGCAAAATTAGTATTTGGAGAGGTAATACAATATAACGTAATAGATTTCTATTTACTAAAAATTGGAAAGCAATATTTTCTTAGAATAAAAAATGAAAAAATAGATATAATAGCAAAATCTGTAAGAGGGTTTATTACAATAGAAAACACAAAGGTAGAGTATAAACCATTATTATGGGAAGATAATAAAATACAATATTTTGATATTGGATATCAAGGTGATTTATTTTTATTTTCTATTGAAGAAACACAAACTGGATACAATATTAATATTCCTTATATTTTACCTGAAGAAAAAAAGAAACTGAATTTTACTGAATTTTTTAACCCACATGTAACATTTGAAAATTCAAAATCCACAAAAATTATAATTAGAATTGATTCTGATAATGCCTCTACTCCTAAAAATCCTTTCAGTTCAAACTTGAATGAATTATTAGATAATGCTAAAACAATTTAATTATTACC
>DATFCH010000236.1:0-3735 GCA_035253345.1 Nitrososphaeraceae archaeon | reverse complement strand
TCTTGGAATATAAAATATTTCTTTATCAACGATATCTTTTTGAGTTTTGATATATTCTGGACCAATTTCTTGAATTTCTTCTAGGTCAGAATAATCCATTGTGACTGTTTCTTTTTTGATAATATTTTGAGGATTATAACTATTAGAATTATTTATAATATACTAGTATTTACTCTTTATTTAATTTAATAAATACAGAAATATAGAAAATCTAATCCATATGGTTTGTTTAACGAAATCCATAGCCTTCTTATTTAAATAAGGAGATGATGATAATCATTAATATAGTGAGATAGAAAGAAGGCGATGGAGTGATTCCGATGTATTCTATTTTTAGGAAATGGCGTCGTTATATAATATTTTGTTAAACAATTATTTAAGAATCCGGCAAAATTATTTTGATAAATTAGCTATTAATTTGTCATCAAACTATAATCCATAGATCTTATACGTCACATAGGATTTTCATTAATGTTATATAATAACTGAAGAAAATTTATAAAAGCCATAATCCTGCCGGCTAGAATCACAACTTAAAGACTTTAGCATAGGTTAAAGTCTTAATAGGAGTATACTATTTAATTGTGGGAATTAAATTTTTGACAACTCCATAGCCCTACCAAATTAGTAGACATTATAGGGCTATGAAGTAATTGTGGATCTAATTTATCGTTGGTAAATGTTAGTAATATTAATAATATATAACAATTAAAGTTAAATTAACAAGATATTATAGCTTCTTGTTGTGAATAATCAAATTAACTCGTAGTAGTAAAAGAAGATCTCGATGAAATTTGGATTTAAGTTAGGTTTTAACATAATATCAAATTATAAAAAACTATTTGATTAGTTTTGTATTTATCATAATAAATTAGTTCTAATAATAGAACTACAAAAAAGAAAAAGGAGAAAAGATATCAATTTTAATCCATAGTCCTAGTTGCTATCGTGAAAGGCTATAGTGTGTGGATCTTTTTGTGTGTTAGATAATTAAAACTTTAAATATTTATCATAGCCTCTGCTATGAAAAGAAATCTATCAATCCAATGGCAACAGTAATAATAGAGCAGATAGGCTATTGGAGCTGCAGTAGATTGTGTTTAAAATCTATATGTTATTAAATTATATAAAATTTTTTAATATTCTTTAAAATCATAGTCCTCTAAAATTGGAAAATGGATCAACAAGGAGAGACTAAATGAAAGGGTTTCTTTTTTTATTGTAGAGGACTATGGTAGTATTTTGTGGTTAGTAGTTAGATTGTTTGTTGTTGGGTTTATTTATTGTTATAATATGTGTAATAATATTACTATATGATAAACTCAATATTCTACCTCCACGTTCTTTTAATTAAATTATACTTTTACAATTTCTTTTTACAGATTTTGAAGATAATTATGATCAGATATATTTCAAAATTCCTTAAAGGCTGATAGGATCGTATAGACAAACAAGACAATTAACACAGAACATTTTTATGGAATGAACAAAATTTACAAAATTTATTAATACATTGAGTTTCAGTATTATGAAAGAAAAAAATTGATTAAAATATTTTTTTATATCGTCATATTGCTAAATTAAGAAGTTTTTGATAATGTTGTATTAAATGTGACAGAATCATGTTGTGAGGAAGGCTGGTTAGTATTAGAATTATTATTTCCTGTTTCAACTCTAGTTGGGAGATCAGTATTTAGAAGATTATTAGTGTTTTCACTGTGTACAATATTATCTATAACAATAGTTAAGTTACCATTATAATTTCCAAAGTCAACATTTTGGGTTCCTCTTCCTTCAGTTGCAACTTGTGAGGTTTTCGTCCACAAATCATTTCCATTTGCATCATAAATAGATATATCATAATTACTTACTGGAATAACTCTTTCTAATATATTAGGTGTTGATAGGCCAGTAGTTGTTAATGTGTCTCCAGTATTATTTGATTCTAAAGAAGGGACAGTTTGAGGAGTATGAACAGGAACTGTAGAATTTAAAAAGACAACTTCAATAGGAAAATTATGGACATCATTAGTAAGTGAAGATTTTAATTGGACTAAATAAGTACCTTTGTCTGATTCTTTCTCTGAAAGGACTGAACTTAATTGCCAGTTTTCTGTAACCGCAGGTTGTGCGAAAATTCCTTGTACAATAGATAATGGGGCTAAATTAATTGTTAGCAATAAAATAATTGATAATTTGGTCTGCATATTTAATAATATTCAACATAAGATATAAGGCTCTATATCATCTTAGAAAAAGATTAAATTTTTTTCTTCTTTATTAATATATTCTGTATTAACAGTTATTATCATAAAACCATAAAAATTGTTTTAATCTTAATAAAAAGCTTTTATCTGTAACACTGGAATTATCATTTATATTCCAGACAAATTTATCCGTACTTTCAGCTATACTTCTTTAGATTGACAAATGGGATACAATAATATGATCTATCTCAAACCTTTATATAAAATAAGGAAATAGTTTTTATCAAATTTCAATAGCATTTCAGGAGAATGAATCAGGTTGCAACATATTGTAATCCTTATTCATCAGTATTAGTTTTTAAATTTATTTTGTTCTTGTACATCGGATAATAAACATGTTCTTTTATGATTGAAATTAATGATTCATAAATAAAATTAAAAAAAAATATCTAAAATTTTGTATAGTTCAGTCACTCTTTTAATTGCAACTACTTGATAGTCAATCTTTTCTCTGACTTGCGGAAAATTCTCCTAATACTATTTTCTAGATTAATATTCTGAGGTTAATAAATGATATTGTTGATAAAATAGTATAATATGAGTACTGAAAAAAATAATGATGTTGTTAGAAAAAGACAAGAAGCTTTAGATGCTAAACAAAATGAGATTGTAGAGAATCTTGATAATGTTTCTTTAAAAGAGGTAAAAGAATCAAAAGAAGAGGCTAAGCAATTAGGAGATTCCGAAAAAGAATAGACTATTTGATTCATTAATTATCACCACACACTCTACAGAATTAACTGGCTATATTCTCTAAAATTATTCTAAAATCCAAAATATACATTATTATTAGAACACTACCACAAAAAAATTATACATTGATAAATAATTCGCTAAAAAAAACTACATAGTATTAAATTCTATATTGCATTTTAGATTGCATAACTTGTGGAAAAATAAACGTGGATATCTGTGGATTACTCTTGCTTTATTTGCTATATCTTTAAGTATGCACTGGACTTTTGCATGGTTTTCTTATTTAGAAGAACAAAAAGAACACAATCAACCAGCCGAATTTTCTGGATATTTTAACATGACATTTCGGGATACAATGGAAAATTGGCAATCAGAATTTCTACAATTGATATGGCAAGTAGCAGGACTTTCTATCCTTTGGTATGTTGGATCTCCTCAATCTAAAGAAGGTGATGAAAGGAAAGAGGAAAAAATGGATTTAATAATAAAAATGCTGGATCCAAAAAATGCAGATGCTAAAATAAAAGAATTAGATAACAGATATCCAAAGAAATAAAAACGAACCTCACGCTATCATTGAAAGGACAAATTATAAAAAATTGAATCTTTCATATTGTGGTACTAAGGGTTTATAGTATTTCAGTTAATAATTTCTATCCACAGCGATTGTTGCTCATTCAATCTCCCGAGGGGATTATTATCTATATTATTTAATTCATATTATCTTGGTTATTTTATCCTACAGCAGCAGAGCAGTTGTCTTATTATTTTT
>DATFCH010000235.1:0-3848 GCA_035253345.1 Nitrososphaeraceae archaeon | reverse complement strand
TTATAAAAAAAGATTCCTAATTTTTCTACTAGGATCGGTTAACTTAAGATATACTCACATCTGCTATTCAATTCATTAATGAATCAATTCTCAAATGTTATATCATTGTATATTGAAACAAAGAATTGTATCCATTTATGTTGGTGAAATAGTCACATTCATTTTGTATATATGGATAATAATCATCCAAACTTTCTATTTTATCTTTGAAATACTGATTAACTTTCGTACTTATTTAATGTTTTATTCTCAATAGATTACATACTTCATCATACCAAGTTTCACCATCTGTGTAAACTGTGATATTATCAATATATTAGAAAAGGATAACTCACTTTTATGGAAAACTATTAAGATTATCATCTAAACGGTTTTTAAAAATTATTAATAATAGAATTAATATGAACTCCACGTTTACTTTCTTTTAAACGAATTTTATTTTTTTTTGGTCATGGTTTCAATATCTTGAGAATTATATGTTATGTTATACAGGATATTTATATACTAAGAAATATTACAAGATATAGATTTAGCTAGTGAGTGAATCTTAACCTGAAATAATGCTAAGGCGATTAATTCCAGGCAAGACTCACCTCTTTGTATTTCCCAAAGCGATCCTTTTTACAGGATCATTTAATACATCTTCTGAAATGTATTTAAATATTGTAGTACATCTCTGATTTGGATTTGAATTTAAATTTCATCAGTTTGATTTTAATATATATAATCTATGATTGTTTATGGATATATAATCTTTCTTTAAATTGTAATCTCCATACGAAAATAAATTTACTTTCTAACAGTTACATACATAGATCTAAGTCAACTTAGCCAAATAGATTATAAAAAAGAATTTAGATTATTACACACAAACATGTTTCATTGGCTTGATTTATTATATAATTTCAATTTTACGGTGGGTGATATCTAACTTGTATGGATAGTCAAATATTACCCATCTAGAATAGATATATCTTTGGCTGTAAAATATGTATTCTTTAGTATAAAATATATATGTCTGTGTATGAGCATAAGTGTTAAGGTATATTCAACGAATGTATTATTTCTCTAGTAAAAAACAGAAAATTTAAATTGTTATGAAAATTATCTATGAATTCTACCAATATTTAATTAGATATTATCAATTGTCTTTTTAGAATTCTATTAAGGAACATTTTTCACTTTAGCTTATTATTCTATAATTGCATATTGCTAATATTGATATTAACCTACATATATTACTTGGCTATTATATCATATCATATTATACATTTTTATATAATATTCTTCTTATTAGTATTCTAATAATGAAAACACAAAATAAAATGCTGGTATATTTTGTAGTGACAGCAACAATATTGGGATCCATGACATCAACAATCAATTTTGTAATGGCTCAACAAAATACAACTTCAGATCCTACATATACTGCAACTACAGGTTCAGCTAGTGAGAGTGTCATAACTAGAGACTCAGTTACTGTTTTGTTAGAAGGAAAATCAGTCAATCCAGATGGCCACATACATTTGTACGATACAGGTAAATTTCATATAATGGATGGTCATGCAGCAGTAAAAATTCCATGCAATGAAAATTCAGAACCTCTATTAGAATTGGAAGGTGGTGTAGCCACTCAAGAGACATTTATGAAAAAGCTTGATCTTCATCCGGTAGCAAATATGTCACATCCAGGTCAAACTTGTATGTATCACAGTGATCTAGATTCAGCTATGGGAGAAGCAGGATTTTTACTAATAGATATAGCTTTACATAATCCATCTCAACAAAAGATAACATTCCCTGCAGAAAGTGTAGCAATCGTTAGTGTAAATGAAATAATGAAAGATCCTAATACACTTCCAACAAGTGAAGGAGATATTCCAAGTTAAAGATAACATTACTTGATAAAACAGAAATAATAAATGAATTAGGTATAATGACTACCCATTTTATTTATCAAAATTATATTAAATATAGAATTTTTTAAATCGAATATACTTAATTAAGAGTTTAACTACTAATTAAATTATTACGTTGCCACAATTATGATGCTTGTATTAAAATTAGAATTTTATTTAATTCAATTATTTTTAAATTTACCAATATAACTACACATCATTTTATATGAGCGAAAGTTATAGCTAAGTGTTTTACTCTCACTTCTATATTTTACAAGAGAAATAGTACATTCGATGAATATACCTTAATACATATATTCAAATATAGAGATATCAATAGTATACCAAAATCCCTTTTCAACCATAGCTATATCTATTCTGGGTTGATTCATATCTAACTATTGAGATAGTTAGATCGATCAATCCTAGAATTGATATAATTTTTATGATATATCATATACTAAGTTAAAATAGATATATATTATTAAAAAGTATTCTTAAATTACTATTTACCAGCAAAATGTCACCTAATATTGTTAGAACCATTCTACGAATACTCCATAAAGTTTATTGATATATTTGTTTTATCAAACTGTGTCCACACATAATCTATGACTTGATCATCAAATCTTTTGTAAGCATTATTGTGAGACCATCATCGAGATAGTAGAATTTTTTAATTGATTTTTAAGATATCGGCAGAGCTATAAATAAACAAATAACAAATAAAAATCGATATGAATGAAAAAAGTCAATTAGTATTAATAAGGAAAATTGGGACCTTAAAAGGTCACCAACTAAATGAAACTACTACTAGACAATCGGCTTGTGGGATTTAATTTCTTTTTTTCCTTTTGTCTAACTTAAGGTAGTAATAGCATATTAATAATGTTATGGTACATTCGATGAATGTACTTTATTTATAGTAATATAAAAAATAGAAAATAGAAAAGAAGTATTATACTTAATTATAAAATAAATCATATACAAAATATAAATAAAGTTGGTTGGTTTCTTCTATCTGATCTGGTATTTTAAAATTACCTAATTTATCTATCTATGTATAGCAGTCTTGATGTCCCAATCAATCGTTATCCGGATTGTCGTCATTCAAATCCAATATTGAGTTATTTCCACCTGCTAAATCTGTTGTCAATTGTACATTATTTTCATAAAAATCTTCTATTGAATCCAGAACACGTTGAACATTCATATCAATTTCATCTCCTACGTTAAATTATGTTACTTCATCAGAATAATTAACCAAGTCAACATCTGTATTTCGAGGTGAACCTCCATTAAGAGGATCAGGTATGTCTGCACGATAGACACAACGGTCAGGTAGCATTAGAAATTAATGATGATGTTAAAGAAAGAAAAACAGCAACTGCCAAAAATAATATCGTTGTTGAAATTATAGTTTGATTATAGCATTCAAAGCCATTTTTCATAGAATAGTTACTTATATATCAACTATTAGTTTTTTTTAGAAGTTAATACTTTTTTTAGTTGTATATTTTTTGTTTTATAAATACAACAATTAAGGTGCTGTTAATTTAAGGAAATAGATTTAGCTGTGAATATCTCTTTTTCATGTTATGGTTATAACATTTGAGAGAAAGAGGACATCCACTATATTGTAATTATGTATTCTTTGTATTTGTATTTTCTTGGCCTCAGTCTACGGATACTTCCAAGGCATTAGTAATATTCAGAGATGAGAAGAGAAGTTATGTTTCTGTTTGGAAATGGATTCAGAGATTTGGTTCTTCTCAAATCTACAAAAGGAAAAGAGTATCTGCTTTTATAATAGATGAAACTGTTATACAGATTGGTAGCCAACACCACTATTTGTGGATAGCAACAGAACCTGTACATAAAACATTACTTGGAATCTACATTTCTGAAAGTAGAAATATGCTTGTTGCTGAGAATTTCATTAGATCTCTT
>DATFCH010000234.1:0-4731 GCA_035253345.1 Nitrososphaeraceae archaeon | reverse complement strand
TAAACCTTAATCTTAATATATTAATATTTTTTTCAAAGTTCCAGGAGAAATTCTTTTTTGTGAATTAACTAAAAATAGAATATTTAATTAGCATTAAAATTATTTGAAAGGCTTGTTCTCTTCTATTTACAACGACATAATTATTAGGTATAAAAATTTATTTGAAGTTTTTTACCAAATTGGTAGAAATGCAATTTTAAATTAAGTTAACATTCTTAATTCAAAGTTCAATATTTTAATGATTTTTAAAATTATACTCCGATTTTTTGATAGGATATTGGTTTTGGATATACTCAATGCAAATGAATGAAAACTATTAGAAATTTTACAAAAAATAGTTCATTATAATTCTTTACTTTTTACACATATTATCGATATTATATAAAATTTTTTTTTCTGATTTGTATTGCTTATAATTTGGATTAATTCTAACATTCTTAATAAAGACGATCTCCAAGTTAAATCGTTTGCATTATCGTTTGGCTTTGTTCTCTCATAAATTGAGTAAGATAGTATTTTCCTCCTGTTCCCTTTCCAGATATTCCTGAATTTTTCCAACCTCCGAAAGATTGGTTTCCAACAAGTGCTCCAGTTGTTGAACTTTTTTGTCTATTAACATAGACTACTCCAGCTTCTATATTATCAACAAAATTATTTATTTCTCTTTTATTATCTGAATAAATTCCTGCTGTTAATCCATATTCAGAATTATTACATTTTGATAGAGCTTCTTCAAATGAATCATATTCGTCTATACATAGAATCGGTAAAAATAATTCTTTTTTTAACAAAATATTCTCCTCTGACAGGTCACTTACTATAGTAGGCATAACATAATTTCCATGTTTTAAATCACCTTTATCTATTATTTTTCCACCGTAAAGAATATTGCCATCCTTTTCTGCAATATTGACATATTTTTGATAATTTCTCAATGCGGTTGAGTTAATCACAGGTCCTAAATCTGAATTTATATTTTTTGGATTATCTATGTTTATTTTCGTTACTTTTGATATCAACTTTTCTATGAAAATATTTTTTTTATTCTTTTGAACATATACCCTCGAACATGCGCTGCATTTTTGGCCTCCATATGAAAAAGCTGCTTTACTCACCCCTTCTGCAGCTTTGTCCAAATCCGCACTTTCAGTAACAATCGTAGGATTCTTACCTCCTAATTCTGCAATTATTGGTCTCGGTTTAACTGTAGAAGAATTCTTAAAAATGTTAAATCCTACATCTTTTGACCCTGTAAAAACAATTCCAGAAATCTTTTTATTGTTAACAAGAATTTTTCCTATGATATTCCCATCTCCAATAATATAATTAAAAACTCCTGGAGGAATACCTGCCTCTATCAATATTTCTGCTATCTTAAAACCAATAATTGGAGTATTACTTGCTGGTTTTATAACTGCTGTATTTCCTGAAATGATAGCCCCAATACTCATTCCCACCAAAATTGCAGCAGGAAAATTAAATGGAGATATAATACCCCATACCCCATATGGTTTCATATAACTAAGGTTTTTTTCATCTTTTGTCCTTTTAGTAGTAATTGTAATGTAACCATTATTATTAATCATATCACTACAATAATAATTTATAAAATCAATAGCCTCATCGATATCTGCGATTGATTCATATCTATTTTTTCCATTCTCAAAAGTTAATAATGCGGCCAGTTCAAATTTCCTACTCTTCATAATATTTGCTGCCTTTCGGAGGATTTTAATTCTATTATGATAATCTGTTCTGCTCCAAATTTTGAATGAATGATATGAAGAATCTATTGCTCTGTTTATAAGTTTGTCTGTTATTTTAGAAACATATCCAATTATTATTCTGTTATCAATAGGCGAAGTATGTTTATATTTATTTTTAGTATATATTTTTTGGTTATCTATAATATTTGGGTAGTTTGTATCGCCAAAGCTATTTTTCACGCTTATAATAGCATTATCAAATTTTTTATGAAATATGTTTCTTTTATTATTTTTTAAATAATTTTCATAAGTTAACTCATTTATAAACTCCATATTCATTTATAAAAAGGATCTGATTATTAAACAATTTATTATGAATGAGAATAAAGAAAATTAGTGAGTAGGACTCGTAAAAAATATTCCAATAAATATATGAATAAGAAAAAGGAATCTACCGTACTTCTCAGAAAAATGAGGAATCTGGCTTATAATTCAACATTTGTTTATCCTCTAGTTATTAAAGATGGACAAGGATGTTATATTGAAGACATAGACGGAGAAAATTATCTTGATTTTACTTCTAATATTTCTTCGTGTCCTTTAGGATATGGTCATCCCGAAATTAAAGAAATTATCAATAAGTTCGGGGTTATGGGTATCCACAAGATAGCAGGACAGGATTTTTACTGTAAGGAACATATTTTTTTAGCTGAAAAATTGCTTAAAATAACAATTCCTGATTCTAAAGTATTTTTTATAAATAGCGGAGCAGAAGCAGTGGAGAATGCAATGAAACTTGCATATAGGAAAAATGGTCCTTTACCAGGAATATCTTGTTTTAATGCCTTTCATGGTAGAACTTTAGGAGCACTTTCCTTTACTTTCAGCAAAGAAGTACAAAAAACTAATTTTCCAGAATTTTCAGCAAAACGAATAAAATTCTGTACTTCTGAAAATGATCCCGAAATTGGCTCAATCGAAAAATTGGCAAAAGAATACAAAATTTCTTTTATAATTGTAGAATTAATTCAAGGAGAAGGTGGAATAAATGTCGCAAGTAAAAAATTTGCTAACAATCTTAATCTTATCTCTAAAAAATTCAATATACCGCTTATTATAGATGAGGTACAAACTGGATTAGCAAGAACTGGGAAGTGGTGGGCATACCAACATTATGAAGTCAATCCAGACATTATTTCTATTGCGAAAGCACTTCAAGTAGGAGCTGTTGTTTTTAATAAAAAATTTGATCCCAATCAACAAGGAGTATTATCTAGCACTTGGGGTGGAGGTAGTAGGATAGATATGGCTATTGGTACTAAAATCATTGAGATTATAACTAGGGATAATTTAATTTTGAAAATAAATAAAAATGGGAATTTTTTAAAAAAATACCTGTTAGAATTAAAAGACATTAACGATACAATAATAGATGTCAGAGGGATAGGATTAATGCTGGGTATTGAATTTCATACACATAGTTATAGAAATCAAGTAATTAAAGAATTATTTAAAAGAAAACTATTGGTACTTCCTTCCGGTACCAAAACTATTAGAATTTTACCACCCCTTATAATTACAAAACAAGAAATTTTGAAAGGTTTAGAAATTTTTGAAAAAGTTTTAAAAGAAATCAAGTTTTAATAACGTTTTCTTTTTCTTTTATATATTTTTCATGAAAATCAAATGACTTATATAATGCTATTATAGAAGCGGCATTTAATATTTGTCCACTAAACAACATATTCTTCAATTCTTCAATTGTTAATGACTCTATTTTTATTGACTCCATTAACCCTAAATTTTGTTTATTTTTCTTTACTAGATCATATGCTGCATAAATGTAACCTTTTTGTTCAAACATAGAATAATCAAGTGTATATTCTCCTACAAATACAATATTATCAGAAATATAACCGGTTTCCTCGTTAAATTCTCTTTGAGCAGCATTAATTGGAGACTCACCCTCCTCTATATATCCAGAGGGAATCTCGAATTGGATTGAATCAACTAAATGTCTGTAACTCTTAATAACTAATACCTCTCTGTCAGATAGAAATGGAACGACTGTAGAATAATTTTTTCTTTTTCCTCTTATGTAAACTTTGTTCGTTCCATTAATATTTAATAAATCTTCGTATAATTGAATATATTCATTCGAATAAACCTTTTTTGACTTTAGAATTCTCCAACCATTATTTGGTGAATTTTTTAACATTTTATACAATAATTCTTCAGTCTAAGACATATATTTGAAGCAGAAGGAGATGTGCTTTTTAGTCTTAAATTTTCACTTGTAAAAACAATTTCAATATAACGGTATACTCAGAACTTATTTCACATGAAAAATGATAACAGGAAATATATTCGGTTGTTACAAAAACAATTCATAAATGATCTCTAAAATTTACTCATAATGTGTTAAATGAATATATTACACGAATTAGCGAAATATATATGACTCATTCCATTTATGTTATGAATAATTAATTTTAACTATTCGGATTAAGATATCATTTTTCTCTTTTACTAGTTTGTTACACAACTATGAAAATCAATAATACGAGATAAATTTTTGACAGGAACAAATTGCTAATATATATCCTCTATATAATAGAAGATTGATTATTTTAATCAAATAAACGAAAATTATAGTTATGCAACAAACCATCTTTTACTATAACATATTATTAAATACTATATTTTCAAATTTTGTTGGGAACTTATTTAATACAAAATTGTGAAAGATCATCCTCTAACTAAGCCTCTAAGAGTTAAAGTAAGTGAAATAAATTATTAGAATCTAATAGAGTTAGGCTAATAGATTCAAGATAAATTTGATTTTCGATTATATTAATATAGAAAATTACAATTTGGCTATTTTTCGAATTTAAATAGATTTGATAGCTTGAGCAGTTTAAAGATTAAATAAATATTGATAATAGAATAAATTAGTCGAGAAATGAGATTGAGCTTTGAGGTCAATTCCAAAATTTATTTTTTAAATCTAAAATTTCTTTTTTAT
>DATFCH010000233.1:0-3282 GCA_035253345.1 Nitrososphaeraceae archaeon | reverse complement strand
TGGTACAATTTTAGATGAATGGGAGTCTTCAATTGGAATTTACATGGCATTTGTTGGTTTATTTCTAACAGGCTATGTTATGAACGTATTAGGAGAAAAAAGTCCACTAAATCTAAAACAATCATCTATCGTTGTAGTGTTGAGTTTTATATTGTTGAGTCTTTTTGGTAGTCTGTCTTATATGTATGTCAATCCATTTTATGATGAAATTGATACCTTTTCGCTTTTTGCAAGTTCTTTCATGGAAAGTACATCTGGTTTCACAACTACAGGTATTTCTACAATATTAAACCCTGAAAACTTGTCTGATAGTTTTTCATTTTACCGTTCTTATACTTTGTGGGTTGGTGGCTTGAGTTTTGTATATCTTGTTGTTGCTCTGTATTATCCAGAAACAAAATTAGCAGGAATTAGACACCTATTGGGTGGTGGTACTTTAAGATTTAAACAATTGCTTGCTACAATTAGTATTATCTTTGCAATATATACAGCTATTGCAATATTAATAATCTTTCTTGGTAATATAAATATACTTGATTCTGTTTCTCTTTCATTTGCTACATTGTCTAAGTGGAGGGTTTGTTCCTATTTCTACTATTCTTAATTCAGTAAACTCTATCACTTTAGTTATCATTATGAGTGGAATGATAATTGCAGCATTACCCTTTGCATTCCATTTTGGTATTTTTAGTAAGGAAATCGAAGCTACAAAGGAAATTAAAGAAATTGTAAATTTTATAATTGTTATGGCTATGTCTATCTTTTTATTTATATTTATAGAGTCTTCATTTTCAGAAAAAGAATGGATTCCTGCCGTCTTTCATGTAATCAGTGCTTCAACAACAACAGGATTCCAATTTATAGATTTATCTCAAATATCTGTGACCAGTAAAATATTACTAATTATATTGATGCTCATTAGAGGAACCGCATTTTCAACTGCTGAAGGAATAAAAATAGCAAGACTTGTACTAATTTTCCAAAAACTAAATAAACACAAATCTAGATATTCTGATAAGAATTATTATAATAATCAGCCGTCAGTAATTTCAGCAACTGCTATCCAATTTCAGAAATCAAACATCCAAAACAAAAAAATAATATCAATACCTCAAATAGATACAAATAAATTTTATATTCATTAGGATAAGGCTTTTAGAGAAGCATTATTTGTTGTTACTCTTTTTATTTTATTTACAATTGTTACTGCGATTTGTATGTATTATATTAATCAAAATAGTAATAGTGATAGTAAAGTAATTTTATTGATATAGTTTTTGAAACAGCTTCTACTATTTCCAATACAGGGTTATCTGCGGGATTAACAGCAATCGATTTATACTCAGTTTCTAAATTGATTCTATCTTTTAATATGATAATGGGCAGATTTGAATTATAGCCATCCTTTACATATTTATTTCAAAGCTTAGACGGTAAATTTAGGTAGAAACTTTATTTTGCCTAAAAGATTAATTATTCATATTATAGTTTTCAAATTAAAAAATCATACTTAAATATGATTTTTTATGTTAAAAATTACAGATGTTTAAGAAAGCCATAGCCATAATAGATGACGATCCAGATTTATTAAATATTTATAGCGATGTTTTAAAGATGAGTGGCTATACGGTTTCTAGTTTTACTGACCCTCTTTTGGCATATAAAAAAATTAAGGAAAATCCAAATAATTATTCATTAGTAATTATCGATGAGAAAATACCTAAAATAAATGGATTATTTCGTAGTACTGAACTTTTAGAGATAAATCCAAAAATAAATGTAATAATATTAAGTAATTTCAAGAATTTCAAATATAACTACAAATTTAGTATTCTAAAAAAACCTGTATCCATATTGAAATTAATCAATGTTGTAAATGAAAGTGTTTCCAAATCTCTTTCTCATGACGACAAGTTCTAAATTATTTCTGTTAATTGGTTTAAATTTTATTCAGTTTAGAGATAATTAATTATTTTTATAATATATTGTATTACACAACTCTTGCTAGATTAATATCAATTCTGCAATTATTTCGTTGGGAGTTGAATAGAATTGTTTCAGTGTTCAATTACTATTATTTTTTAGTAATGTAGAAGTATGGGAAGCAGGGATTATAGATAAAACAAAAGGATGGAATGAAATAAATCCAGCATGGAAAGTTGTTTTAAATTAGATGATAATATCTAATCTTCAAAAAAAGGTCTAAATTGAATATCAAAACCTGGAGAATTATTTGCAAATTGATTTATTGTAATCATCTTGCATATTTTGTCCTGTAATTCTGAATGTTCAATTAATTTCTTTTTGCAAATAGGACACATAATCTGACTATTCATATCATGATCAGAGATGTTCTAGATTAATAAGTATAAATATTTAAAATTCATTGAACCATGTTAATTGCCATTATTCACGGAAGGTGAATAGACATTGTTTCAGTGTTCAATTACTATCAAGTAATTATTTTATTGTAAACAATGGTTAAATTCTTAAAATAATATTAGTATTATGAATGGTATTTATATTTAATATTATCTATAGACGTTGTATAATTATGGAAATTACTCACAAATATTCATGAGTTTTATAATTTTATTCAAGATCAAATTACAAAAATAACTATAAAAGCTGAATTAGATATTAATAAACTTGTAAAGAATATAATGATAGACTTGGACTATTTTATATCTTATGAATCTTATAATCCCAAAAACCCTATGTTCACTACGGTAGGAATAGTATGGAGATAAGAAAGTGAATTTTTAATCTACTATGTTTTGTGGACAATTCTGAATCTAACAAATAAAGTTAAAAAATGACAATAATTCTCATCTCTAATGATTTTTCTATATCATAATAATGAAAGTTAGTTAAGTATGAAAACTTACAACTGTGTATTGTTTTTTTTAACTTATCTAGATATTGTAAACCTCAATTCTTAAGACAATTAAATACTTTATTGTTAATTCTTATCTTTCTTTTGACAAGATATTAAACAACCGGAGAATGAATTGATTTGTGCGGATATTCATTCTCCGGAAAATTAAATCAATTTCCTATTTGTTTAGAAAAATAATTCAATTAATAATTTAAGAGTTAGGATAAATACTTGTAGTGATTTGTTAAAGCAAAATTGTCTCATTCTTATAACAAGCAATGGAAGATGGAATGGGGATCAGGAGATGCAATCAACATTCTCCGAAATTGTTATTGTAGTTATAATATATGCCCAATTATAATATTCAATATGAAAATTTATTTATTTACATAAATTTTTTATAA
>DATFCH010000232.1:0-8791 GCA_035253345.1 Nitrososphaeraceae archaeon | reverse complement strand
TGTGAATCAAATCATTCGTTAGTTGGTTTTTCATTTATTTTAAAACAAATGTAAAATAGTTTAGGAAATATGTTTAAAAAAGTGAATTAGATAAATTATATAGAATTATTTTTTCATATCAATTATGGCGTTATCGATTTTATCTAAAAAACCTTCTATTAAAAATATATTAAAATTGATATTCAGCGGATTGAGTATATCTTTTATTGCAATGCTAGTTATCATGTTGGCTCATGATACTATTACAGGTACATCTTCACAAACAGCAGAATATTGTTCTAAATATGGTATACTTGCTTCACCGGCATGTTGGTAATTTAGGTTATTTAGTTTCATTATCAATTCAGAAATTATACTACAGTAATTAAATACAGTTATCAATTTTATCGATTAGCAATGCAATCGGCGAGGAGTAAAAAATATTTTATTAAAAGTATTTTAAAATCGGTATTTAGTGGATTTACTATTGTATTTATTTCAGCATTATTTATTATGCTAGTTCATGATGTAATGACTGGTGAATCTTCCACTACCGCTGAATATTGTGCTAAATATGGATTTCTGGCATCTCCTGCATGTTGGTAATTTATTATAAATATAGGTCTTCAACTATGAATCTAAATTTGGCTATTGTTGTTGCTGTTGCATTATTTACCTTTGTTAGTTATTCGTGTCAATTTTCTTTTGCAAAAACTAATAATGAGAAGGAAGAAGATGATAAAAAAAATATCAAAAATATTGTAAATTTACCTATAAATAAAAATGAAACTCGTAATTACGATTTAAAAGAATTAAGTATCCAAAATAATAATACTAGCACATTAAATGATAAATATCCAGACCAGTATTATATATGTGGATATCCTAAACAACTAATACCAAATTACAGTTTCCTTGAAAAACTTAATTGTGATTGATTATGAATTAATACTCTTTCCAAGCTCGTTATATTAAGTTCAAATAGAATTTAATTTAAAAATATGTTAAATAGGAAAAAAGAGTAATAAAACATTTTTAATTAAATGGTTTTTTCTAAATTCATATAATTATCTAGCAGGTAATGAATTAGATTTATCAAAATGTTTTATTACTCTCTTTTCGCATTCCTGACCTTCTGGTGGACTTAAATCGTCACTAGCAACACAGGCATGATATCTATCTCCAATTTGAATTCTGCCTATGTCTGTGTCTCTATCAAATGTAAATATTCTAGATATTGTACTACTATCACTTTTATCTAGTTCTGCTTGTACATCGTCGATAACTTCAGACTGTATTTGGCCTTTTATCATAGCAGCAATTACTAATTTTTCTGTATCTTTTTTATCTGCCAAAGGAGCAAGTATTTTTATTTTAACTTTATCGACATTTGAGTCCCTTCCAGTATGATTTACATTAGCTCCATAAACTGATTGAGTTTTTTCATATACGTGTGAACTAGATTGGAATAAGCGAGCAGGTGTTGGTTTACTTGTACTCAATATATCACCTTCATTACAATCAAATTTTACCAACGAATTATAATCTTTTTTTACATCTCCTACCTGATATGCACATACAAAGAATTCATCTGGTGAACTCGCTTTAACTATGTCATTTTTTTTATTTACTTTTAAATCGACATCTAATTTATTTTTGGTTTTATCTATCGAAGAAATAGGGATATCTTGCTTGACCTCTTCTCCATTAATAAAGCCTATGAGTCTTATAAACTTGGTATTGGTCATATCTACATTTTTCAAATTGATATTGGCTTTAACTACCAGTTTTTCTTTTTCCTTCTCTTTGTCATCATCCTTATCGTCATCATCATTTTTTTGAGCAAATACTGATTCAAAAGAAAATGCAGAAAGGTATAAAATACTGAGAGTAAACGAAATTGCAATCAGAATATATAAATTCCTATTGTAACCTTTTCTAACCATCTTATTTGTTAGCAAAGTATGGGGTATTTATTATTTTCGTAATTATAATTAGATATATTAATTATTCATATCTTTAACAATCCACTTGTTTCAATAGTGATTTGTGGAATTAACCATAGATAATATAATTAAAAATAATAACTTTAAATGGAAGATTATACTATAATAATTAACTAGGAAAATTGTCTGAATATGAATTAGAAAAAAAGTCAATATCGGCATCTGCATTTTCTTGTGAAGTGTGTGGTATAGGTCCAGCGCAATCACTAATCACAATAAGGGAAAGTGTAAATGAATTTCATAAAGATGGTACAGTCAAAATACATTATTCCTGTTCGAGACATATAGTTGACCTTTACAAAAAAATAACAAAAGAAATAGAACTAAAACAAAATTGCTGAATTAAATTTTAAATATCTAATTTTTTTAATAACTAAAATATTTTAAAATTTTTTTATTTATAATAACTAAATTAACAAATTTAACAATTAGCGACAATAAGTAAACTGTAAATAAATTAATTTCTAATAATAACAATAAGTTTCTAATAATAAAATCTAAATACAGGTTAGTAATATAACATAATAGTCGACTCTTGTTTTAGAATCGCTATCGGTATTAGCTAATTTTTACATATTAATATAAAAAATTAATCTTACAAACTAATAATGCCATTATTAAATAATCAATATGATATTTATAGAAATCAATTAAAATTCATAAAAGGTACTATAGAAGAAATATAATGAATTTATATTGTTTATTTTAGAAATATTAAAATAAATATTGTATATTCTAGCTTTAATATGAAAACATATTCTCTGATTCTATTATTTAGTTTTATAATTGTAGGAACATCTTTATTCTCAAACATTTATGGACAAGAAGATGTCTCAACAAATAATACTAAAAAGAATGCTAATCCAATTGTATACCATTTAACAAGTAGTGACCCTTGGAGGGCTTCTATCGTTATATCTGATGTGACTAACCTTAAGAATTTAGGATACGATGTTACCCTTCTTCTTAGCATAGAAGGAGTACAGGTTGGAGTAAAAAATCCTCATCATCATTTAAATCTCAATAACCTGGTAGCAAATGTTACTAATTTTATTAAAGATGGAGGTAAAGTTGTAGTATGTGGTGTCTGTTTAAAAGTAGCTGGATTTGAACCAACCGATATAATTGATGGAGCAATAATTGGAACTGATGAAATTACACCTAAAATATTGACCAATGCTACGGTAATTACTTATTAAGTCTTCCTAGTTAATTCATTTTTTTGTATAATAATAGCTTAAGGTTTCTAATAATAAAAACCATATAAAAGATAGTGTAAAAAAAGTAGTAGAAAAGACAATTATTAGCTTAGAGTATTATTTGATTGCAATTCCATTTCTTTATATTTTTTGTATGATTCTGATTTAGCAATATCTCCGGGATTCGTAATTTTTATTGTTTTTACAGACTCTTCAAAAAGAGGCAAGTATTGGTTATATTCATTATTAGAATTACTATATAATCCAGTTAAAATAAGAGAGTCCTCAGATGTTGCAAATGCATATATCTTTACCTTTGTATATAGTCCATTTTCATCAATACAATCAGCTATTATTTGTTCTGCATTAATACCATTTACAGTAATAGATTCTGTTTGAAAGTCATTACATGAATTCATAATGCTGTCAGATGTAGGATTATTATTAGTTAGAGAGCCGCTATCTTTCAAAAACTGTTCGTCATCTTCTTCTATTCCGTCGGCTGCTAATTCATCATTTGAACTTTCTTCAAAGCTTGATATTTGTGTTAAATTAGTTAACATATCAAAATATTCTTTATCTAATCCAAACAAGATTATGGAAGTTCCTGGCTCTTCAATATCTTCAACATTCATCTCTTTTGGTGAAGCAAATACCATGTTCATCATAAATTTACTTTCCTTTCCTTTCCAATCTTTTGGAAGGTCAATTTGATATCCTATGTCAGAATCTATATAGGTACCACTTACATTTTGAAAAAACAAATTAGGTATTGCAAAATCTGTTAAATTGTCAAATTCTGAAAAATTAGTAAAATTTTGTCCTGACATAAATTCATTAAAAGAAGAGTCAGAGTTAGTAGAAGTTATTTCAAAATCAGGTGATGATGATATTTCTGAGGCATTGCTTAATTGGGCTTGTCCATAAACATAATGTGTACCTGAGATTATTGCTACTACCAATGTTAATACAATAATGACAAATTTGATATGAATCTGCAACTTAGAAATCAATTTTAACATCTTTTACTATTATATTACTATTAGTTATTCCTTTTAATTTTATAATAATTTTTTCATTTATCTAATCAATGGAAAATAAAATTAGGTGAATCTTTGTTTTAGTAAAGTGCAAACCTAGGGGATTCGTAAAGAATAAGGAAATTTATCTCAATTTTCGAAAATAATTAAGTTTCTAATAATAAATGCTAAATACTACGTAATATACATACATTAGTAGACTCTTATTTTAGAACCGCTATCGGTGTTAACTTTATTGTAGAATTATTTATTTTAGATAAGATGAATTTGCTAACTCATCATATCCATAGTATCCATAACCATAGTATCATTATTATACAATGTAATTATTCCTAGTGTAGTTAGAATTCCTACAATAGCAAAAGCAATGCCTGTAAATCTTGAAATCCATATTCCTTTTGACCATATCTTTTCTCCAAATATTATCCCAGCAAATAGACCCATCCATGCTATGTTCATCCATCCTAATGCTACCATCAATAGAAAATAAGGCCAACAGCATCCTAAGCAATATAATCCATGATATGTACCCATTTTTATTGCTCCTATTGTTCCATTATGCCATCTTCTTGTAAAGAAAGTTAAAGGTGATTCACAATATCCAATGCACTTTCTTTTTAATGGTGTAAATTGATATACTCCTGAGATAATTAGAATTATACCAAATAAAATATTGATTTGGTCATCATAAAGATAATTTACGATAAAATTGATTACAGATAAATACCATCCAACGTATAAAATTAATCCAACAATTGTCCAAACTACAATATATGTAGCTGTAAATAAAATTGTTTTTAAAGAATAGATTATTTTATTTTCTTTTGAGATTAACAAAGTATTAGATTTGTCTTTTTGTATAGTTATCTTATTGTAAAGTAAAATCATTGGTATTATAGCTGGAAACATCATTGCAATCATTCCTGAAGTCCAAATTATAGTGAATAATGAAATGTTTAAAAGATTATAATCAATTATCATCATTGTGTTCATCATTGTGTCAGTAGTAGCAAAAGAAAGAATCCATGCTAAACCGGAAGTTGAAACAAGAGATAAAATGATTAATTTTTGAATATTATTCATATATAAAGAAAAAAACAATAAAATATTATTTTTCTTGTTATGTTATGGTCCTTTAAATTCTACAACTGAATAGAATGCATTCTTTCCAGAATCATCAAAATTTAAAGTTGGAGTAGTAATACGCATTAGCTTTGTTTTAGCTGCTTCTGCAAGCTTCCAAATAAACCCTTTCGGCAATTGTATCCTTGTATCCTGTTCTTCTCCACTTACAGGATTTACAAAACTTTCAACTTGTACATCCATTATATCAGGTACAGAAAAACTGCTTTTCTTTCCATTTATCTTGACATTTATATCTACAAATTGAGGTTCAAGAACGTATTTTATGGTCGGTGCAAAGAGAGCAAAAGGGCCTTCTCCTTTAGCATTACCTGAAAATATATCAATCAATGCATCTTTTAAATTCACTTCTATTGCATTTTTAGAAATATAAAGATGCATTGTACCATTTCCTTCGTGTATTGCTTTTGGCCAAGAATATGCAGTAACTACATCTAAGCCATCTAATTTTATATCTCCATAGTTTCCTTCTCTTATATGATATAATATTAAAGCTCTACAAAAACCATAGGTAGGAAAACCATCAAAATTACATGGACAACCATAATTGCAATTACATGTTTCTACATAATCAGCTTTTAAATGCCATGAGGGAATTTGTGTGGTAGAAGAGGATTTGGATTCCATTAACAATAGCTAATTCTTTGTATGTATAAAAGAATATCTTATATGATTATTGTATTCAAAAAGAAACGATTCAAGAAATAGTATTTTCTAATTTTTGTCCTAATAATAAATCAGAATAAGCAAAATTGTTTTTCATTATTGCCTCTGTATATTTTGGAAATAGAGCCTTGTCAATACATGAACCATGCATAGGATATACCATTTTTGGAGATAAATTAACAAGTCTTTTAGTTGTATCT
Source organism: Nitrososphaeraceae archaeon (assembly GCA_035253345.1). Classification (GTDB taxonomy): domain Archaea; phylum Thermoproteota; class Nitrososphaeria; order Nitrososphaerales; family Nitrososphaeraceae; genus TH1177. The sequence continues at coordinate 2,558 of DATFCH010000232.1, read as the reverse complement.
CTAACAGGTTTCTCACTAGCAAAGATTCCAGCTCCTCTGTAAAGATTAATCATCGATTCGGACAAGTCTTCAGAGATAACCAATTTATTATTCCCTGGTTGAATAAATAAATCAGAAGTAAATAATGACTTTGTATTTTCTTCAAATATCATCATGCTGTCCCAATGATGGACATGCGGTGTCATTATAAATTTGAATTGTCTCTTGCCAGTCTTTAAAATATCATTATCCCAAACTGATATATGGTCAACAGGAATATTATACCATCCCATCAGATTCAACTTTGAGCTTAAATCACTGCATACTAATTTTGCATTAGCAGATTCTAAAAATTCCATTCCTCCCCATTCATCACTTTCAAAATGTAAAAATGATACATATGTCAATTCTTGTAAAGGTATGACTTCTTTTATTTTTTCTTCTATTTTTTTATACATGCCTATTGGACCAGTATGAATTAACATAGGCTTTTCATCGTCGATTAAAAATTGATTAAATGTTATTCCAAAGATATTTACAAATCCTGAAATTCTATAAATTCCATCAGTAATTTCTGAAATAGAAACATCAATATCTTTAATAGCGTAATCGGTCTTGCTGACTTCTCTCATCAGCAATAAACAAATGAATACAACTAATATATATCATGGAATTATTTCTTCAGGATTAGAAAAAGGTTGCCTAATTTTTAACTGATTATTATCTTGAAGTTCAAACAATCTAAATTAAAATTATCTATTATTCTACAATTATTTTTAATCAAATAAGTTTCTAATAATAAAAGCTAAATATGACAGTATCTACAAATTAGACTCCTATTTAGAACCGGTATGATATTGCTTGCGACTGGTACGTACATTTCTCGGCGGCAGTATCTCAAAATAAAAGAACAAAAAGAGCAATATAAGAATATCTTGATGAGAAGTTTGGAGATGGAGTAATGACATTTGTGATGACACTTGACTTGATATATTAAATTATCCAATCCTCTTTAGGTAATATAAGGTCTTTTACAGTGTTACCTTTGAAATATACTTTAGCTTTTATATCAAACTTCCCCCAAGCCGTAAAATATATTGAATAGTTATCTTTGGAATAATAGGATGAAATAATATTTGGATTAAAACTCGAATCTAAATAATATGTGACTCTCTCAATTTGAGATAAAGTTTGGTTGTTTGCCTTCACCTGTGCTATAATCTTATATGTATTTGATTCTAAACCTGGTTTTCTTAATTCTATTGGAATAAATGTACCTTTTGCCATTAAATCAATTTGATATTCTACTTGAGATTGAGATGGTACAAAAGCACTAGCCTCCGACTTATTACTAATATTCTTTTGAGATGGTTTATCTACAAAAATATCTCCAAGATTATATGAATTTGTATTTGGGGGAAAGAAAAACTCATTAGTTCCATAAATAGGGTTACTATTTTCATCCATAACATCAAATTGATAGGTTTTGCCATTCGGGATATTTTCAATTGTGAATTTTCCATGTTCGTTCGTATCATCCTTAAAATTACTCCTTTGAATAACTACTTGGACTGATGGAATAGGTTTTTTTTCTATACTATCCTTAATAAAACCTTCTATAGCAGTTGGCAAAGGGAAAAGAGAAAGCTTGATTGACTCCCCTAACGGTGTGAATATTATTATAAGAATAGCAACTACCAATGGTACAACTACCATTTCTAGTAATTTTATTGGAATTTTATTTTTCTCAGTCACGTTATTTATCATCCATAGCGACTAGCAAAAATAATAATTACATAATATTTTAAACTTTTTATAATTATGATAAGATTTAAAGGTTAATATTTGAATTATTGAGTATTTTTAAATAATAGTTTAAAAATATATTATTATAACATGAATAGCAATGGTATATTTTTAATTATTATTCTTATTATCTTATCTTTACCTTTGGTAAACAATGTTGCATTTTCTTCAAAGATTCCTATCCCACCTCCAGCCTCTCCAAACCAAAAACCTCTCGACCCAAGTGGAGTTCCTATATTACCTCCAGACGAAAGCAAGGTACCTATATTACCTCCAGACGAAAGCAAGGTACCTATATTACCTGATGTAAACCAACAAGATACTGCTCCTTTTGCAAGGTCTAATCAAACACCTTTTCTAATGGAACCATTGCAAAATGGACTTCTTTCTCTTGATTCAAAAATATTCGAAGATTTGGATACAGTACGACAGGCAATAAAGAATAATGATAATTTTGAAGCATATAGAGCTTTAAACTCAATAGAACAACAATTACTAAACTTAGTTGGAAATTAAAAATATTAAACAGAAAATGGTAAAACTCGAATCTGCGATGAGATAGACTGCTGAGCCAAATATAGTCAGGAAATGTATATAGAATGAGAATTTTATGCACTGGTTATCTGATATCAATTAAATAGAGTTTTAAATTAAGATTTTATATAATTGGATATATTGTCGTGAGAAAAAATCCAATTGTATTGAAATATCAATATCATTCTGTCAAACTTGATTGAAAATTACTCATTTATTAATATCTATTTTTATTTTTT
>DATFCH010000231.1:0-14463 GCA_035253345.1 Nitrososphaeraceae archaeon | reverse complement strand
TATGAAAATGGAATAATTATGACCCGGCCTCAATTATATATATAATTGATATTTTTCCATTTTCTCAAATGACCCGTATATGCATCAAGAAAAATTTGCCATTTTCCACTTTTTGTTTTTTTCGAACTTGTTATTTCTATTTCCTTTTCGTTGTTTGATTCAAATATTTTACGATCGAACTCTCGTAACTTTTTTAAGGATCTGTTAGCAAGTTCATCTAATGGTTTTGCATGAGAATTTGTCATATTTACTCTACCACCTCATAAAAAACTATTTACCATCTGCTAATTTCTCGACAGCATACACATCTCCGTCGTATTCTACTCTACAATATTTTTGTTCCTCGAGTCGATTGATATCAATATCGATAAAGTCTTTTCCTTATTCTTTCATTACTTGAACCTCAGAAGAGTTTACAAGATCTGCTTTTTTCTCAGACATATTTTACTATTGATAATAATTTATTGAAAAATGGAATACATTTTAATTGTCATAGTCTGAATTACATCTAACGACTAAGGAGGTAAAGGTTTCCAGACTATGACAATTGATTGCAGTCGGTCGAAAGTAGATCGTAGATAGTATATTCACAAATTTTCCAATTAAGGAAGGAACATTTGTAATTTTATTTTATCAATTAAATTTATGAATTTTATTATTCTTCTCATTCTATATTCTGAATATCTAAAAATTGGTAAAATTGCTAAAAATTACCTAACAAATCCTTATTCAATATAGAAAATATTCTCAATATAGAAATTAATATATTTTAACTTTGAAATATACAGAAATTACCACGAACTCAACCTGACGAAATTCATCTTCTAAGTTATTGATATTGTAATTTTTCATCTATGTTTCCAGATCCTTCTTTTGATAATCGTTGTTGAGTCGTAATTGCTTTATCTAACAATTCATCTAATTTTTTAAAAGAAGATGAGACTACCTTTATGGATGAACCCTTCTGAGTCCTAACTTCTATTTCAAATTCTTCTTCATATTCTCCTCCTTCCTCCTCTTCTCTTTTTGTTTCTGCTTCAGTTGTCGTTTCAGCAGTTGTACCTACATATTCATTAGACATATTTTTCCAAAATACTCTATCAAACAAACTATTTAAAAAGATCAAAAATTCCGTGTAAGTTTATAATAATTTCATCAATAATTACTTTGACAAATTTGATGTTGACTCAAGTTAATTTTTTTGTATACGTTAAAAATAAAAAGTTTATTTTAAGATGTCAAGGGTAATATTCTTTCAATATGTCTTTTTTTCATTTTTTTATGTATTTTCAAGATTAGTCGGACTTTCAGTGCTATGTTGGTCTTTCATATGTTCTTCAAATTCTTCTTTAGAACTAAAATCTATATCACATGCTTCACATTGGTAAGCACCTGAATGATGAGATGACATATTATAGTATTATCAATATTTAATTTAATAGTTATAAGAATTAATTGTTCTAAAAAATAAAAAATTCATTTCATTTCTGGTGATTCTTTGACAGTTTCAAAATATATTTCACCAAATCATTTTACATTTCTTTTCAAATGTTGTTGCTGTATCTCCATGTAATCTTTTTCACAGTAAAAATCATTTTTACCTTGTAAACGTTATCGGTTATGTTCGTCTTTTGGATCTTCAACATTATAGACTGGAAGTCACATTCATTCTCTGAAATAATGATGAGCTTTTACCTATTATAGGAAAAAAATAGTATGACTATTTGATTTAACACTTTAGATAAAGATATGTAGTAAATATTCAAGAAAATTGTCAAATTAATACAACCTCCGGAGAAAGTCTTTGCCCGAATCCTCAATCCCCAAAGATCGGTCTCTAGTTTTTCTACTAGTTGGAAAAGTAATACTATTCGTTTTAAGGGTTAAGATAAAAGAATATAGTGTAATTTAAGATAATTTTCTAATTATAAACCGGATAATATTGTGGTTTATGCGGATATTACATTTTCCGGATTATATAGCCTTTACGTCTCGATATTAATAATAAACCTTCCGGAGAATATATGAGTAAGAGACTATGGTAGGAAAGGATTCTCCGGCAGTGTGCTATATAGATTCTGTTTTAGATCCCTGCTGTACTCGAGATTATCCTAAAGTTTATAAAAATTGGAGATATATTAATTGTAATTGTTTACAAAAACTTCCGGGAAAATAAATGAAACATACATTGGATAAAAACTATTTCCCGGAAGTCCTATTCTACTAGTCCTTTGTACTAATAATAAAGTTTTAATATTTATAATAATTGGAGACAAATTAATGGTTATTGCAGTAATTTTTTAAACCGATCAAACATGAGACATTAATAGTGATTGTGTATCATAATATTCATCTTTTGCTTCAATTGAAGGAGAATATTTGTTTACGGATTGTAACATTTCATTAAATAGATCTCTCTGTTATGCGTCTTAAAATATCAAGTCTTCTATTTTGCTAATTCTTTTTTTAATATTTCTGAAAAATAAAATTAATCCATTCTTACTTAATAATACACTATTAAAAAATCAAATATTAAAAACCATAGTCTGTTGCTGATTTATTCTTAAATAGGAATATTGATAAGAAAATAGCCATGGATAATTATGTATGTATTGAAAATATAATGACATTAATAATTTACACATAATTTTTTATAGACCTTCTGTTTGATTTACTATATTAAATTGGTTCTGCATAGCTATATAGCTATGATTTTTTAATCTTATAATTTTGAAATATTTTTGGGATTACAAGTATAATAAATAATAATCTAACAAAATAATACCTAAATTTAGTCTGGTAAAATATTTAAAAGTGTTAAATAAAATTTGGTGAATAGATTACGGAGACTTCATAACACTATGTTAAATAATAATTTCAGTTAAATGGTTTTGGGAAGGGTTTGAGCTGAGGATGTTCTTCATTTTGAAAGTATTGCAAATTATTTTTTATTTGTTTTAATTCTCCTATTTCTGCCATTAGGTTTGAATGAGTTTGATAAAATTAATAGTATCTTCGCAACTTGGAGAACATTTTCTATTTTTTTAGATATTTCATTTTTTAGTAAAAAGAGTCTATTTTGAATAAATAATCTAAATGAAATTCATTCTCAATGAATATGTTATAGAGTTTTTTCATATTTACAATCGCAAAAATTCCGTCCACTACTTCTTGCTTTTTCAAAATCTAGCTTTAAATCAATAGCTACATTAATTGATGTTTTCCCTTTAAGAAACAATTCATAAGCTAGGCACCTTTTGGAACTAGTTTTATTTTATTTTTATTATTATTTCCTTTTTTTGTTTCTTGTTGATTTTTTCATATTGGTTTATCTTTTTAGAAATATCTCTAAGGATATATGAACAATCGGAGTTATCTTTCTTATTGTTTTTCCCTGTTTATGTACATCAACAACCTTTCTTCTTTTTCAAATTTGTTTAAAGGGATTGTGAATTCTACTAATACTATAGTTATAAAAAGAACCATTTAAATGGTATCATGTTATCATTTATTATCTATTGTAATCATCTATATTTTGTCCTTTGAAAATTTAGAAATAGGTATACCTATAAAAACCAAATTTTATTTAATCAAAGATTTATTTAGTGACAATATAATCATTAAATAAGATTCTTTATTATTATAAATATGTGGGGTATTACAATGTATCTCATGCGTCTTACAGATTACTTACAAGGACGGAAAAATAAAAAAACTTGTAGGTTATGTAATTACATTGCAAAAAATGAGAATGCTCTCGACAACCATATGCAAAAAGAACATAATCTATAAAATAATGATTGCAAGTTAAAAGATTTGTAACTAATGAATCTCTCTAGAATCTTTTCACTAAACACTTTTCAGAAGTGTTTTATAAATCATATAAATGAAAGCAGGTTGGGAAGTAGATGAAGATAATTTCTATAAAGAAGAATGTGAAGGTGAAGAGAAAGAATCAGATAAATGTAAACAAATGCTTCTTATAGAAGATGGAAATTAAATTAATTAGCTTTATTTTGTATGTTACAGAAAAAAAATTATCTTTAATTTTTATTATCATTAAATTTGGAAAATAACTTTAATATAACTTTATGAAGTATCTATTGTATGAAATATCGAAGTAGAACAGAAATAGTTGCAATGATACTAGATTCTGCTAATGGAGGAGCTACCAAGACAAAAATTATGTATAATGCTTTTCTGAGTTATAATCAATTAAAGGAATATATCTCTCTTTTAATTGAAAATAACCTATTGGAATATCATAGCGGAACTAAAATATTTCGGAGTACGGAAAAAGGTTTAAAATTTCTTTCAATACATAATTCAATTGGAGATTTACTACAAACTCCTTCTAAATATGATTAGTTAATTTTATTTGTAGGATATAAGTTAGACAATACTCTCCATTACTAGGTCTTTTTATTTATAATTCATTAACCCTGACAACTTATAGTTGAAAAGACAAAAATAATAGAATCATTGTAATTGTTTTAGTCTCTTATCAAACCTTAGGGTTTGACAACATCCCTCACCACAACAACTGAGTTATCAAACTCTGGCATTATATGGTAGACCATAGAGAAGCTTCAGATGAAAAATTCCGTAACATAGAAAGATGCTATAGAGGCATAATCAATCGAAAATATTCCAAATCAATTCCTTTGAAATATATAAAGGAATGAAACCAAGAAATCCAAAACCTAATTAAATATTTGCCTTCCACTCTAAATAGGTATCACCCCACAATGAATAGTGCAACCGCTCAACTTCAAACGGTAGAGAATACCATAATGTTGCTGCTAATAGTTAGGATTGATTAGCGCGACATGTGAAATCCTAACAGACAGCATAAATGACACTCTGTAAAATTAATTAGATAAAATCAAAATTTTTCTCACTTCTTTATATGTTTTATAACGCAAAGCAACAGAGTGAGATAAGTTGTCTGATTATGATACAATAGTCATTTTAGACGCTGACACTGTTAGTTTAAATCAATATTTCATATCTCTTACGAGCTTGACTATTCTGTCAAAGAATTTTCCAATCCTGAATCATTATAGGAATATGTTCAAAGTTATCCAATCGACATTGAATTCTTGATTATGGAATACAAGGATGAAACACATAACAGGTTGTGAGGTAGTTAGTTAAGTAAACTCTATTAACCTTAGAATCAAACTGGCGTTCGTTACACGATATGACAATATAGTCAACAATAAACTTGAACTAGAAGTAATAAAGAAACCTGCCTAATTAACTCAAATGTTAAAATTAGTGAAAAAGTATAAGAATTGAAAAATTATTTAATGCCTAATTTTTACTATTGATAATGTTTGTCATTATTGATTGTTAGGAATATCTAATTACTATGAAATTTCATGTTAATCTTATAATTAGATTGATTTAATGTCTCAATATGCTAATATAAGGTAATAATATGTGACTATTGTTCATTCTTATTAATGAAATTCCTTAATCGCTTATTTTATTATTTTTTATGACTATAACAATTAACTAATGTCAAGTATTATTAACTATGTTATCAAAATAAATTTATACAATGAGTAAAAATAATAGAGGATTAGCCTCTGCAGATGAAAAGACAAGAAAAAGAGTAGCAAGTAAAGGCGGAAAAGCATCACATGGTGAAAGAGGATTAGAAGCAGCAAGTAAGGAGACAAGAAAAAAAGTAGCAAGTATAGGCGGAAAAGCATCTCGCAGTGGCAAAAAGAGAGATTAATATCAAATAAAGAAGGATAATCTTTTGATATCAAGAAAGATTATTCATAATTTTTTTCCTCATCTAAATTCTAATGATTAGTATAGTTTCTATTATTAACAAACCTATTATTATTATTCCTATCATTGACCATTGTATGATAGTAGATAAACAATGAATAGATTCACTTTAATTTATTTTAAAATAAGTTTCTAACAAAAAAAGCTAAATATTATGTAATAGAAGCCTACTACATTGACAAGTTCACTCCTGATAGGCCGGCAAGTGATAGAATGCCTTCTTTAGAAAAAAATAAGAAATATAATTAAATATCTAGATAAAAGAATCAAACCAATTGTATATACAATGTGTTATTTCTTCTGGTATTAGGTTAGGAGCATAGAATTATTTAAATGGAAACATATTATTCCGATAAAAAATGATAAAAAAAAGATTATTGTTGCTAAAGAGTATATGCAGACGATAGAGGAATATTTTTCGTTTATTTCATTGGAAGCTTATTCTTGTTTAAATGAATGGATGACTTATCGTGAAAATGCTGGAGAATTGATAAGAAAAGATACTTAGTTAATGAGAAATCTTTGGGATGTTACAGCTATTACAGAAAAAGGAATTGATTCAGTTCCGGTTAGACTAAAATCATCTGGAATCAAAAGATTGATGGAAAGAGTTCTATTTGCACAAGGAATAAGAACTATTCTTCATTCTTAATAAGAGAGAAGATTTTTTTTTAAATATAATGACTGCATATAAATGTAGTTTTTGTTACACAAATCGTCTATCTTCGACCAGAATAATATTTTTATTTTTGAATTATTTACTTTCAGAAACAACAATTTTGACTAATATTCACGTATCAGTACTTTTATTTATGGCTAAACAAAATTAAATATAAATATTGACTCATCATTTGCTGGTTTATTTCCAATATAAAAAAGATAAAATACTAAATTATCTTTTTGTCATACTCATAATTTCACTTTTTTCAGGTATCACAGGGGCGTATTGGGATGTTACCTACCATGCTCTCAATGAAGTTGATAATTTCTTTCAACCTGCACATTTAGTAATATATTCTAGCTTATTTCTGGTTTTCTTAATAGGTCTAGTTATTACTATTATCAGTCCAAGAAACTTTTTGTTTGCTGTAATACCTGCATGTCAATTATTATCTGGATATTTTGATTTGCTTTGGCATAATAATTTTGGTTTCGATAGTTTTTTAAGTCCTCCACATGTGATACTCTCTTTTATACCAATTTTATATTCACTCATTATCTTTAAGCATTTTCAAAAACTGCCTTTATCTACTACTAATGCTAATAAAGATTATTTAAAAAGTGGTGGACAAATTATTAGTCTTGGAGTTTTATGGTTATCTATAACTTTTCTGTTGTTGATGTTTTCTATGCCTTCAATTAAATCTCCAGATATATCTTTTCATATTATCCCTCCTCAGTTTGTATCTTTGATAATTTCTTTTATAGTAATGCCAATACTATCATTATCAATTATATACCATGGGAGCGTAAAAAACAATATCAATCCAGTATATATTGCAGGAATTTTTGTTTTCTCATTAACAATTTCTACTATAATTGCCAATTCAAGTATTACATTTACATTTCCATATCTATTATTAGGAAGTATTTTACCTGCATTTTTATATAATAAAAATAAATTTGTTGGATTTGTATTATTTGGTGGATTATGGATGTTTACATATGTTCCCTATTCATTTAAGGTTATTTTATATTCTTTAACTGGAGTTATTGTTGAATTAAAACATACTTTATTTTTATCATCTAATTATTTAATTCCTTATTATCCTTTGACTATTGCTGCAGGCATTTATGCAGCACTATTAGTATACTATATAACCAAGAAGCACCCACTTTTGTTTTCTATAAATATTAAAATTTCTAATCCTAAATAATCAAATTTTTATATGTTGCATTTTTAATAATTCTTCTTAAAAATAATTTTCATAAAACAATCAATTTCTCTATGATTATTATTAATAATAATATTAGATATGTATTCAGTTATGTTTTACACCAAAATGCATTAGATTCTTTACATTCAAAACTCTCTTGACATATTGAACATTTCTTTATATAATATCGTCATTTTTATAAATCCTATAAATTATATTAAGTTTTTTCATCTGCTTCTAAATGTAATTTGCAATTTTTCATAAAATCGACTACTACAACTTTAACTCAAATTTAAGATCACATAAACTACTAACTATTGTGATTATCTCTTATTGTATATAAAGAACATGTTCAAAATAAGAACTAACAAACTAAAACTGAAAATGAATAATATTAATTTAGAAATTGAATTACTGTATATTAATTTGCAATTGGTAATTTAAATCTAAATGTTGCTCCTTTACCATCCAAATTATTTTCACCACAAATTTCTCCTCCATGTGCTTCTATAATACTCTTACAAATATACAGTCCCAATCCCGTTCCTTTACCAGAATCACTAGTTGTAAACTTTGAAAACAATTTAGGTAATACCTCTTTTGAAATACCTGTTCCACTATCTTTAACACTTATGATGGCTTGTTCTTTTTCTTCCTCTTTTTTCTTATCTACAATAACAAATATTGTTTGTTGATTGCTATCTATAGTAGTAAATTTTAAAGCATTATCTATAAGATTGCGAATTACTTGAGCTAATTTGACTCTATCTGCTTCTACAATAATATCATCATTTGTATATTTGAAATCATATACAATTTTTATCATCTGTTGTTGTTTTAATTCTTTATTTACATATTCTTTTAAGACTTCATATATCAAAATATTAAGATTTATTTTTTCTTTTTTAAGCATCAAAGATTGACTTTCTATTTTTGTAACATCTAACACATTATCGGTAAGTCTCTTTAGCCTTTTTGCGTTTCTCATAATGATTTCTAGTAATTCGTGCTGTTCTTTATCTTCAATCTTTGAATATATGATATCTGTTAATCCTAGTATAGGTTGAATAGGAGTTCTCAATTCATGTGCAGCTATATTGATAAATTCTGACTTCATCTTTTCAGATTCTTTTACTTTTTCATATTGTTGGCTAAGCATATTATTGGTTTCTCTTAATTTAATATTATAGTGAATACTTGATAGTGTTAATCCAATAATATTAATGAAATAGCTTATAACTTTTAAGACATGAGCAATATTAAATGCGGTGTCAAAATGATATGCCGCATATGACATTATTATTTGTCCAAAGATATCAAAGACAATAGAAATAACTATGCTAACATAGAGAATATCTTTATTTCTATAAATTTGATTTTTATAAAAATAATATAATGAAAATAAAAATAATGCTAATGGAACAAGTTCGTAAGGTCGATGTATAGGAAAATTATCAATTTCTGAAAATGAAAAAACTACGAATAGCGAGCTTAATGCTACTATTGAAGAAAGTAATGTAACTATTATTAGGTATAACCTAAGGAGATTTGATAATCTACTATTTTTGTTATTTTTGTTTGAGAGTATTTGTCCCTTTTTTTGAGTATTTAGGGGAATAGATAAAAAAGAATTATATTTAAAAATTGCTATGGCGAACATTGCACTAAGATATAACCTTCCAGCAAACCAAGTCTGTGGAATAAAATATTTTAAGAATAAAATGTTATCTATATTGAGCATAGAAACAGTAACATGAAACAAATCAATTAAAGCATTAACTAGAAAACCAATGCCAATAAATAGACTAAATTTATCATTGAACGTCCGAGCTCTAGAAATATAATAGAATGCAAGTATCCCAGCAAATACTGCACCAAATAATTCTATATAGAAATGATGTATTGATGATGTGGTCCATAAAGACGGATTGGTAGATAATAGAGCAATTACTGAAAGATAGACTGAAGGAAAGATAACGTATTTTAAAATATGACTTTTATTGTTATGATTTAAAAAAGGAGAAACAAATGGCAAATTTTGAAATCACCTTCTCTTTTTCTCTGAAAGGATAAAAATTAGTAATAACATCGTCAGAAAATTATAGTTGTTTTGTTGTAATAATAATTTTTTATTGTCATACATGTAACATTACAGCTAACAGCCTTGAAATATAAGAATATCTATAGCTTTAGATATAATATACTGCTATATCTATATATTGGTTAATTGTAATTTGGTATGAAATTATTTTGATAATTACATAATAAAATTATTAACCACACTTTCAATTAATAATTTGTTAAAGACAAACATAAATTAAATAATCTTTTTATTTTATAGATTAGATTTTGCATAATCTAAAAAAGGATAAGTAAATAATTCAATAGATTGATATCTGTTATTTATGTAATATATGCATAGTTATTTAATTTAAAAACTTTTTAAAGTAATAAAAATTTCTATTTTATTTCATAATCATTTTGTGTTACAAAGCAAATCTTAAATATTTTCTACATCATGTAACATTAGACTCCTATATTAGCACCGCTATCGGTGTTACTCAAATATTGTTATATTTGAATTCATATAGATATAGTATATAGTTCTTATGACTAGATATATATTTATATTATTATAAATTATTCATATAAACCAATATAACTTTAGCTTCAAAGAATCTTAATCAATATAACGTACCTCGGATATATGAATATCAAATATCTAATATTGAAAAATATAGCATCAACTAAAAAAACTAGTTCAGTATTTTTAGCAGTCGTACTAGTATTAGGAACATTTGCTGTAACATCTCCATCATTTATGTTAGGAAATGTATAAGCTCAATCAAATTATGGAATGGCCACTATGACAAAGACCCGTACGGCAATAGCTATGAACAATATCATGGAAGGACAATCGATATGATAGTTATGAACCAGAATACACCGACAAGTCATACAATAGCTATGAACCAGATTATGGAATGGATAACGGTAAAAAACCACAAAATTTTCCAGCTAACAAAGTAGCAGAACTTGGTGATAGATGATGGCAATGGATAGCATCGTTAAATAATGTAACAGACCCGAACCCATTTACAGAAACAGGTCAGGTTGGTTGTGACGTAGGTTTACAGGATAATGGTAAATTACTATTTCTTGTAGGGACACTAAGAAACGAGACTACTGGTGATTTTCCAACACATGAATGTGAAATTCAAAAAGATGTATCTATTCTATTTCCTATCGTTAACACAATATGTGATACGTTAGAAGTAAATACACCTTTCTTCGGTGAGAGTGAAACAGCCCAAAGAATATGTGCTAATAATTTGGCAAATCCAGCATTTGATTTATATGCAAACATAGATGGATTCGAAGTCAAAAATCCAGAACAATATAGAGTTGATTCTCCTGCCGGCGGTTTTACTTTAACTGCAGCTGAGGGTAATCCAGTAGGTATACCTGCAGGTAATGGTACCGCAGTTCAAGACGGATTCTGGATTCTACTGAAACCATTAAAACCAGGAGAACATATTATATCTTTTAGCGGTGCATTTGACTTTACACAAGTCGATAGAATAGAAAATATTCTTGAATTCGGAGCGACACATATTCTAGACATTCAACCATTTGAAAAATCGTATTATCCTAATGACTATCACCAACAAGACTATCAAATAAATTAGAAATAGTGAACAAGACTCATATGCCTCGATAACAAGAACAAATAACTATTTTTTTCTTTTTTTATTTAATTAACAATTAATTAATTTCTTAGGTACGGTTATTTAGACAAAGAAGGTTAAGAATGCATCTTAATCCTGATTGTTGGATTATTGAAACTATGTTGAAGCTATGTAGTTTTTAATTTTTATTTACGAATTATAAGTTTTTAACAATAAAAGCTTTACAATGTATTGATATTTACATAAGTATACTCTTAATTTAGAACCTAGAACAGCTATCCGAATAATTCCCACTATATATTTTATGTACTATGATATATATACATATATATGCAATATCTGCGTTATCGACAAGATATATGCTTAAATTATATATTTATGTCTTTTCACATACTGAGTGTTATTTATATTAGTAAATAATTTATAGTAATAGTACAAAAATATGTCATTACTTTAGATAATATAAAAAAGATACTGATAGTTGATGATGAGCCTGATATTTGTTTAGTATTAAAGGTAGTTTTAGAAAATAATGGATTTATTGTAGATTATTATTATAGTCCTATTTTAGCATTAGATGAATTCAAATTTAATTTTTATGATTTAATAATTCTGGATATACAAATGCCAGGTATGAATGGATTTCAACTCTATAGAGAGATAAGAAAAAGAAAATCAAAGGCACAAATATGTTTTTTAACAGCAAGTGAAACCTTATCTGATATTACAAAAGAATTTTCTTCTACATTTACCATTATTAAGAAACCTGTACAAAATAATGATTTAATTAGAATAGTTAATAATTTATTGGAAAATTAAGAAATAAATAGGATATTTTACTTGAAATATCTTTGGAATAGAATTGTTATCTATATGATATATTGGATAAATATAGAATACTGTTTATTATTATAGTCCTTCTTTAATTTTCACCTTAATATTTAATTTTCTATATATATTATATTTTCTATAAATACTAGTGGCTAGATACTATGCTAATTCTTTTATTCATACAGTAGGTTCTAAAATAACAATATTTCTATTCATTCTCTTATTTCTTGTTATAATTAATTTTGTAATAGTTTCTTATTATCAATCACAAATGGAATCTTTAGGAAATTCTATAAATATCGTAGGAAAGAACCGATTTCTTACCTCTAATCTTTTATTACATCTATCTGAATATCTAAATCATGAATCTAACACTAAAAGTAGCTCTGAAATTAAATCTGCAATAAATCAATTAGAATCAAATATTCAAGCATTAAGACAAGGTGAAAAAAGGGCAGCAGAAGGGGGAATGGACATGAAATCATTACCAAAAGAATTTTCAGATGATTGGAATATTATTTATCAAAAATGGATTTCATTTAAAACAAATCTAACAAACAAGATAATCGATTCAACTAATAAAAAAATTGGTACAGAAAAATCAATGGTTATAACTGAGGAAGCATCGTTACTGGAAAAAGAAGCATTATCTTTAATAGATTCATCAAATCTATTGGTTACAAAATTAAGCGATTATCTAAAAGGCAATTCAGAATATTCATTATTTATTCAGCAAATAATTACAATTTTGTTAATTGTAGTTACTATTGCTTTTTCATTTTATATCAGTACTAAAATATTAAAACCAATAAAGTCATTAACTTCTATGATATCCGACCTAAATGATAAAACGATGAATGTAATAATAAGGCAAATCAAAGATACTACAAAGAATAACAATAACAATAGCAATGAACTTTCAATTTTAAGCAATTCTTTCAACTATATGGTGAACTATATAAAAAATATCAAAAAACAAGATGAAATAATAAATGAGCTTAAAAAGGCAAATGAAGAACTAAAATACAAAGATCAATTAAAAAATGATTTCATAAATATAGCAGCACATGAAATAAAGACACCTATTCAACCAATAATTGCATTTGCTGAAGTACTTCAAAAAGAAGGAGAAATAAACAATATAGAAAAAAATAAGCAATATTTAGATATTATCTTTAGAAATTCAAAACGACTCAAACAAATTACGGATGATTTATTGGATGTCGCAAAAATTGAAACTGGCTCTTTCTTTTTAAATAAAGAAAAATTTAGTCTAAGAGAAATGATAATAGATATCTTAAAAGAATATGAACAATTTAAAATACAATATCAAAAGAATTTGAAATTAAATTATGAATCATCTGATAATGACAATCAAATAATTATAGAAGCTGATAGGAAGAGGCTTTGTCAAGTCATTCGTAATTTGTTAAATAATGCTATCCATTTTACAAATGAAGGTAGTATTACTGTTATTGTTAAAGAAAGGAAAAAAAATGATTTTATAAATGATAAAATTGATGAAATTCTTGTTAGTATAAAAGATACTGGAACCGGAATACATCAAGAAATACTTCCAAAACTTTTTACAAAGTTTAGTACCAAATCTTTGAAAGATGGTACAGGTCTAGGCCTATTTATTTCAAAGAGTATAATTGAAATGCATGGTGGCAAAATATGGGCTACCAACAATAACGAAGAAGATAGAAAAGATTTGGGCTCAACATTTACATTTAGTCTACCAGTAAAAGAATAATCACTACTAGCAATTCTTTATCAATATAGTATAATATTAATATGAAACGAATTTCATTAAAACCAAAACATTAAAGAGAATGTATGGAAATTCCCATATCCCCTTATCATTTCTCGAACCTACTGGAACTCCGATCATTCTATCATTCTCTTTTTAAAATAAGTTTCTTACAATAAAGCTAAGTACTACGTAGTAGAACCTTACTACAGGGACGATTCCAGCTCGATAATTTTGTAATTGAACCCGAATGTGAAAGAAGACAAGTCCATTCAATAAGATATTGAATCTTTTATAAATAATTAAATTATAATGAAGTTAATATGAATTATTACTTAGGGGGCTATTCTCTAAAACTATTATTATATTTCAAAAAGATTAGAACATATTGAGATGATTATTTCCTATTTCTTATTGCAGGATTAAAGAAAATGATGGTGTGTATCTCCATAATGCCTATAGTTAATGCTTAGTTATTGGTGTTCCATCAATTATACCTATTTTATAA
>DATFCH010000230.1:0-9551 GCA_035253345.1 Nitrososphaeraceae archaeon | reverse complement strand
TATTTGAGGTTGTTTTTACAACTATCCAAAATACCGCATTATACAACCCTACAGAAATTCACTGATAGAATCAATATCATGATGCTAGGAAAGATAATTTCTTCATTTATACTCTTTACAGGTACAGGACACATATTTACTGGTATTGATGCAACTGGATTCAAAATAACACATGCATCACAATATTATATACCAGAAGAACCAAATTGAGAAAGAAGTATGCTAAACTGTCAATTGGTGCAGATGTTCTAAAACAAATAATCTGTAAGGTTAAGATTAGGAGAGATCCAGCCAAGCATGACAATATAGATTTCAACCCTATTGTAACAAGAATAGCAAAAATAAAACCATTATCAGTAGTTGTAGCAGATAAAGGCTATGACAGTGAAGACAATCATATACTGGTAAGAGAGAAACTAAATGGTTTCAGTATCATGCCTCCAAGATATGAACAAGTACCAATATGGAAAACACGTGGAAGATACAGAAAAGAAATGAAACGTGGATACAACAAGATCCTATACAATCAGCGTAACAAAGATGAGACAATTATATCAGTCATAAAAAGACTGTTTGGAGAACACATAACATCCAGATTGATAAGAATGCAAAATAGAGAATTGACATTCAGATGTATAGCATACAATGTTCATAGGATGCTAAATTTGATTGTTATGAGATGGATTCTACAAAGCCAGAATTTTTTATTATTACTTATAATATTTTAACTGTGTTTGATCATTTATAATATGATAAATCTCTTCTTTTGTCAATTCAAAATATACTAGGACAAATGCAGCAACAACAACAAATAGAATATATAAAATACATTATCAAAGTAAATTCATATTTTGTTTCATAATCAAATTCTGATAGTAGTTACTGTTAACCATTTTAAAATTAAAAATTTAAATTTGTAACAAAGATGTTATTCCTCCAGACACGCTCGTACTTTCTACGCCCATGCCCACTAAAAATAAAGTGTAAATGAAATATTCTTTAGTGTATGATGTTTAAACGTGCATCAATAGACTTATTTTTAGTTTAGTTTATTTTGCTTTTTGGAAACTCCAACCATAATAATAAAAAGACCAAAAATTATCATAAATATACTAATACTCCTCCCGTAATAACTTAAGATCTTATTGTTAAAGGATAAATCAACTGTTAAATAAGATACAATCATAATAATTATACCAGCTATAAATAAGATAAATCCAATTGCTAAGATTATTAAATTTGCCAATTTAAAATATATTTTTCTATCGTTATTTCTAAATTTGATATTTTGTTATTAGTTTAAAATTTTAAATGAATCTATCATTTGTTGAATTAGGTTAATATAGTTGTAGTATTTATCAGGAGGAGTTCCAAAAGAAAGGACATAAACTCTATCATTATCTAATATTAAATTATGATTCATTATTAATTCAATACTTAATGGATCGTTTCCTGCAATGTAAGAATAAGATATTTTTCTTGCTTCGTGGTTATCGATTATTGTGGAATTGTTAGCAATTAGCCTAAATTCCCTATATTCGCGTTTAAATTGATTTAAAGCATTATCAACATACTCATCGAAGGTAACATCTTTTTGCAATTTATTTACGCTAATAAGTAACTGTTCTTGTACTAAATCTTGAGGTCCTTCAAAAGGTGAAGTGATTTCTACGGTGCTAGAGATATTTTCAATAGCCGGGTCGAATTTTCTTTCAGTTAGATTCCAGTTAGATGGATAATGTATTAAAAAATTAAGCTTTGAATTATTATATGTAATGAGCGAGGTAGAATGATCTATTGCAAAGACCTTTACGTTTTCAAAATTGCTGATAAAGTAAAACATTAATGTTGTTATTGTGATTGATAAAAATATAGTAATCTTTAACTTCATTATTAAAGATAGATAATACTTTTATTATAATACTTTTTGAATTATGTAAAACAAAATTAGGTTTTTTCTATTATTTATAGGATCAACCAAGAAAAACGACTTTTATAATATCATCATGTGATGCTGAGGAGTTAATTTAATAAAGAAAAGCTGAAAAAACATATAAGTTTGAATCAACACAAACAATTAAAAGACAAACTAAAATCAAAATTATTCTAGTTTGTTAGGTTATAGTTATAACAATTGATAACTTCGACTTTTCTTGTTTTCCATTATTAGAAATATACATAGACTAAAATAAAGATCTTTATAATTTAAATATAAACAAGAATTTGAAGTTTATTTCAACAGGTTTTTCAATTTCTGTAATATATTTTGCCATACTTGCTTTATTATATTATGATAACAATATAATTTCTTCTGTATATGCTCAACAATCCACTTTAAGCGATCACGGATTACATGATTATCTTGGACAGATGAAAGGACATTTGGATGCTTCAATTATAAATGTTCAAAACAATAATAGTGTATTAGCTGTTGCTCATGCCTTACATCCAATTGAAGAAATTGTAGATATAATAAATAATAGACTAATTCAAACAAATGAAACCTTGTCAAAAGAGTTTACAAGTAAATTAAACACTTATGTTGAAACTGTACAATCTGATCAACTTAATATATTATTCTTAAAGAAATGGTTATTACAATGTTAAATCATTTTATTGGTAGAAAAACGTAATAAGGTTTTTAAGTTACAATCTAAAAAATATCAGAATGTTTTTAGAATTTAAATGGTATGAATTTCTTAAACATCCTTTTACTTTTGGTATTTTAATACTTCTTATATGCTTACAAACTTTAACTTTTCACGATGCATTTTCTACAAATAATAATACTTCTTTTAATCAAAATCTAACTATAAATAATGAACAAAAAATAAAAATTGTTGCTGCAGGAGATTTTGGTTGTAGACCTGTAGCACAAAATAACATTAAACAAATTGAATTGCAAAAGCCAGATCTTTTCTTGGTATTAGGAGATTTATCATATGAACCAACTATGGATTGCTGGTATGATATGACTAAAGCATTAGATTCAAAAACCAAAATTGCTATAGGTAATCATGAGGATGAGGAAGAAAAAGCTAATACAGGAGGCTCTAAGGAATTAAAAGATTCATTGTTAAAGCATTATGGTTTACAAAATTCATACTATTCATTCGATTATGGAAATGTCCACTTTTTAGTACTAGATACACAATTAGAATTTTCCCTTAATGTTTTTAAACCAGAAGAGGAAGAAGAAAAGGAACAAAAGAATGATAACAATAAAGATGATGAATATAATAATAAAGCAGATGCAAAATATTATGCTACAACACTTAAAGATCTATTAGCCAAACATAATATAAAGGGCGAAATACCTCCATATCATTTAATAAATGAAGAAGTGATTGTTGAAGATGTTCCACTACATACAGAACAATATCAATTTGCTGTAAATGATCTAGAGAAGGCTAATAATAACTCCTCTATTGATTGGGTAATTGTTATGTATCACAAGCCAACATACTCTTCACTTTCAAGTCATATCCAAGAATATATAATGAGAGATAAATATCAACCTGTATTTGATAAATATGGAGTTGATCTAGTATTACAAGGCCATAATCATCTATATGATAGAACTTTACCTCTTCAATTTAATCCTAATAACATTAGTAAACCAATTGTAGATGAATCAAATAATAGAATAACAAATAAATTTGTGAATCCAGAAGGCTCAATTTTTTCGGTTATAGGTCTAGGAGGCAGAAGCAGTCATATATTTTTAAATCAACCTGATTATGTAGTAAAACAGCATAATGGATTTGGATTCCTTAGTATTGAGATCAATGGAAAAGAGCTAGATGGAAAATATTATGATATAGGATACGAATGCAAAGAACAAAAATTAAAAGAAAGTGACTTAGATGAAGGAGATTTTATAATATATGAAATGTCAACATGTATGATTGATGATAAAAGTAAAAATTCTTTAGAAATAATTGACCATTATACTATATCTAAGTAAGATGGTTTTTATTGAATATTTTTTTATTAATTGTTGTTATTAATATTATTTATACAAAAATTTTAATTATTATAATAAATAATAAAATATTTAATATTTAAATAATAAAAAGTTAGTTTTTTAATATTTTACATTATAAAAAATTAGAATATTATGATTTAAAGAAAACAAAAAAAATCTATGTATTAAGTCATGAAGTCATAATTAAATAATGACTGTTAAAATTTGTATACGAAGGATTTCATTTGATTCTACTTAAAAATTTGAGTAAAACAATAAAAAATAATTCTGTTAGTAAAAATCTATATAAATCTCAAAATAATTTAAATAGATAAAAAAAGAAAATCTATGTAAATTGTATTTTAATCTTGTTTAATTCATCTAATGCTTCAGTAATTTGTTCTTCAGTTTCGTTTCCATAAATTACCAACAAACGATCATTATCATTAATAACATAATCTGAAATAGAATCGGTTAGACTTCCATTGACATATGTTCTTAATTGATTATCATTGTTATTACAATATTGTGTCCCATTAGTAAAGACTAGGCAATTATTTTCTTCATCTATATCCATTTTGACACTTTTTAGAAACTCAGCAAAATTAACATTTGTTGCGTGTCTATGTAAAGTAGTACCATCTCCACTCTCAACATGAATATAATCAGATGCTACTTGATATTGTGGTTGACTAAAATCGATATTCTCACCATTTAATTTAACTAAAGATGCAGCATGTGTATGTGCAGAACCTATAGCTCCAACACCAGCAGGTGGAAGATTTGGAGCATAAAGAGATATTGAAACTACAGCAATAATAGCAATTACAGCTATAAGAGGAAGAACAACTGTTTTTATGCTTTTCCTCCTTTTTTTCTTGTTACATCTAAATAGCTCTTTTTCTTTTTATTAGCATCATCATCATTATCTTTAATGTTCTTTTGATTTTTATTAGACATGATAACTGATTGGTTTGAATACTATCGTACAATATAGCGCTTTCTAACTCATAAGAATGTTGGATCTTGAAGTAGTCTGGATTATTGAAAACTATCTTATGCTTTTAAATTCTATTTAAGATTGAATTTAATTATGAACGAGTTTTCTTTAAATTATTATTGTAATTACAATAACTATGGGAAATCCTACTATAATAATCAAATAAGTCGTATAATTTGGATTTAATTGATAAATAGGTATAAAAACATTAAATGATGCTGGAACAACAGTATATTTTGTATCTACTCTTAAAATAATTTGATGATTTCCATTATTAGTAAATGAATGGTTTAGGGAAAAATCTCCATCATTAACTTTTGCATTATCAAGTTTAAATACTACTGATCCTTCTGATGCTTCTATTATAACTGTTCTTGCTAAGAAATCTTTAATATGTTCATTTGTTGTTGAGTTTAGAATGCTAAATTTTAGCATTGTTGGAGTATTTACATTTATGAGTTATTGATCATAGGTAAATCTAATTTTGATTTTGTCATATTCATCCACTATTTCTTGTATGACACTATTATTTGATAAATGGGAATTTGCTATATTAAAGTTATTTAAAAATAATAATATTATAAAGGCACATAAAAAAAATATCAAAGATTGGATATTAAATAACATTAAGTATTCTCAAAATGTTATTTCCATAATTTATTTTATTTTATACTCTAATAAATAGAACTACTTTTTTAATATGATAATTATTGATCTGATTATTTACTATAAGGGATAGCATAGGTTTGAATCTTTAAAATAATCATTAGTTGTCATCAAAGAACTTGATATAAGTATTGCGCAAAAAAGCCATATTTTAATAACCTATATTTCAAATAAGAATCACATAATTAATGGTATATTCTTTTAAACTAAAAAAGTAAAAAAGGATATATAAATAATAGCAATTAATAACAATAAGTTTTCATATCCGACCTATATACAGATATATTTTAATTTCAGATTAAGTTATTTGTTAAAATTTTGGATGTTATAAAGAATTACAACTAAAGTTTTGAAAAGCAAAAATAAAATTTTTATTACAATTATATATATTAAAATCTAATATTGTCGTTTTTTTTAATTTTAAAAAAATATATTTTATAACAATATCATTATTATTTTTTATAATGATTAGTTTAAGTACCGGGCTGTCATCTTTCGAAAAATCTTATGCTCATGATTTTTCTCCTGCTGAAAGTGTACATTTTCTAACAGTAATGGATATAATAAAAGTTGAATCAGAACTAGTAGTTAATAGTACTGCTAACAATAACAATAATAAAAATCAGAGTTCAGCTCAAATACATGCTAATAATGCAGTTATTGTTTATGACCCAAATACTAAAGAAGAGATTGCAGAACGGAATGAGAAAATCGCAAAAGAATTAGAGAAAATACTAAATCAATTACTTGACAAGTTAAGAGCCTATCCGAAAAGTAGTTTATAGTTTTTAAGTTTATAGTACAATAGATTTATTCGACAAAGCTAAGTGTCTCTACACTATATTCTCACGAGATTGTTTGATATCTGAAATTTCTGGAATCGATTCATCTTATGAAATACCAGATGAATTATGGAATCAAATTTTCCCTCTTGTACATAAACCCAAAAGAAAGAAAAAGAAACAGGTCGTCCAAGAATGGATGATAGAAAGGTAATGAATGCTATCTTCTACATTACACGTACTGGATGTCAGTGGAAAGCACTACCACGAAGTCTTGGTGCATCCAGTACTGTACATGACAGATTTCAGGAATGGAGACAAGATGGTGTATTCAAACGTATGTGGATTGATGGTTTAAAAATATACGATGAAAAAGTTGGTATCAATTGGAAATGGCAATCAATGGATGGTGCAATAACCAAAGCACCACTTGGGGAAAAAAAGTACAGGACCAAATCCCACAGACAGAAGGAAATCAGGTACTAAACGTAGTCTCTTGGTAGAGGGTCAAGGTATTCCTATTGGTATTACTATAGATGGCGCTAACAGACATGATATGAAGATGACAAAAGCAACACTTCAGAGTATAGTGGTTTGCAGACCACTACTATCACAACCATCATCATCCTCATCATCATTAACAGCAAATACTCAACAACAACACATCTGTCTTGACAAGGGCTATGACTATCCTGAAGTATATGAATTACTTGAAGAATATGGTTATACCATACATGTTTGCAAAAGAGGAGAAGACTACAATAATAGTAACAAAAAGAAAAAGAAGAGGAAGAAAGATACCAAAATACAGGGCAAGAAGATGGGTAGTTGAGAGAACACACTCATGGATGAATAGATTCAGGCGATTATTGATTAGATGGGAAAAGAAGGAAGATAACTATATTGCAATATTACATTTTGTCTGTGCTTGGATAACATATAAGAGAGGAGGAGTTTTCGGATAGGTTCTAAGTCTCAGACGAACAAAACACAACTTTATTTTACTTACTCTACTATTAAGGCTCTCATATTTTCAAACTTCATAAATATAGCTCTTCAAAAGTATGGTGTTGCATATAACGTTGGAATTGATTTAAGGAATATGTCAAATGTGTATGAATGAGAAGCTACTCATGATAATTTTGTTAATAACCATTTTGATCTTTTAAATTTCTCAAACTATGAAAGTGCACTAGGATTTTCCCAAATTGCTTTATCTAAATACTATAATGATATATCTACAATTTCTGCATTATTATCGGAACAGTATTTATAGGAGAATATGCGTTAAAATCAAGTTTCCTTATTGAATGACAATTGTGTAATCATTCGATCAAAATATAACATGATTCTTGATACGATAACTTTTGATATTTATCAGATAAGGAGTTAGAATAAAACTTCCTTTTTTTTAAAATAAGATATTCTAATTTATCATTACCGCTTTCCTTGAAATTTTATATTTGCAAAAAAATTCTATCTTAATATTTTTCCAATGATTATATTTCGCAATACTTCAATAGAAATTCTTGGATTTTGTTGTACTTCTATTCTCACGTTCTTTTTACTTAATTGTAATTCTTTGCTATAAATTAAGACTATTTTCTCAGCCAAATCCCATTTACAATGAAACATTTCTCCTAAATATTCAAATTTTGAATCTTTTCCAATATGCCATAACGTTACAATCCAATTTTTAGAGTCTGATATATTTATTGATGAATTGTTTAAGAGCTGTTTTAGCCTTTTCTTCTATTCTACAAAGAGCATCTGAAAGTCTATTAACTCCTTCAAAATCTAATGGTATAGGACTGCTACTACAACCAATAACTATTGTACAGGTATCATTTGGATAAATTGTTACAATAATTAAAAATATATCAATATCAGAATATTTAAAAGACATTCCTTTATTTTTTGATTATTCTCTACCTGTAACCGCGGATATCTTGATAACATAGCATAGATACCAGTTGAATTAAAGATTAAATGAAGGTTATGTACTTTTCTTTTTTCAAATGTATTAGATTCAAGTATTTAATACAGCGGATGATGGATAATCTTTTGTATAGATATATTATTTTTAACCTCCATGTGTTTACCTGTCATCAGAGCTTTATTATCAAATCGAAAACCTTTTAGAGTATAAAAATTAGGATTAGAGTTAGTATAAAGTAGTTAGTTAAGGACCATAGAGTAGAATTAGATAATTAGTAGTAATAAGTATAATAATATTCTTTATATCATTTTAATCATATTGTTTATCATATCTTTTGATGAGTATTATTATCACTATTATAGATCTCTTGCGTAATTAGATAAAATCTACACTATCTTATCATTGCAATCAATTACAGTTATTTTTTTTTACCACTGTGTATTATTCTATAATTAACCAAACCAGAAACAATATCAGATATTCCATCATATCTTCTCAATCTGTTTCTGTATCTGCTTCCCATAATGCCAAATTTTTTAATTCTACAGATAGTATGTTCTACAATTACTCTCTGTCTACTGTGTCTTTTGTTGTATCTCCTTTCTGTTCTGGTAAGTTCAATATTACGTTTCTTTTTTACTGGTAATACTGCTTTAAGGTTGGGAAAATCATTTTCTATTCCATAATAGCCAAGGTCAAAATAGTTTTCTACTTGTGATGGTGTTAATGGATGTTCATCTTTGTAAACAGAATAGTCATGCTGTCTTCCTTTCTTGTGCTTATTTGATTTATGTAGTATCTTTCCTACTTTATTGACCATTAACTGTGTCTTTACTGTATGTCTTTTCTTTTTACCAGAGTAATAATTATTCCTCTTTCTTTTATCTTTGGGTCTTTGTATCTCTTGTTCTGTTGAATCTATAAATGCTTTAAATCCTGGAAAGTATATTTCTACTTCCTCTACAGTGCTCAATCGTCTTGTAATATTGTATAACTTTTGAGGCAATGGAATACAACTTGATACTACAGGTTCCATATATCGTATGTCTCAATGTACATTGCTTTGATCTAGATCAAATAGAAAACCAGACAATGTATGTGTTATGTACAGTTTATAGTATACAAGAAGCATGAGAAATCTATCTTATAATTAGTATACAAACATTCATAGAGAACCATAAAAATTAAAAAAAAACT
>DATFCH010000229.1:0-3337 GCA_035253345.1 Nitrososphaeraceae archaeon | reverse complement strand
AGAGATACTCGGAGGAACTCCTTCCATCAATATATGTATGCATCTTTTCAAAAGACTCCAGGTTCGAGGCCAAATAAACACAGCTAGTCCTATACTTATTATAGGATCTACAATATAGTATCCTGTAAAAATAATTATAATCCCAGAGACTATTACTGCTACAGAGCCAAAAACATCTTTTAAAACTTCTAGATATGCTCCTTCCATATTGAGATTATCATGTGAATGACTATGCAAGAATTTCATTCCTACAAGATTTACTATCAAACCTATTATAGCAACTACGACGAGGGGAACTCCTGGAATTTCCTTATTTTGAAATAGTCTGAGATATCCCTCATAAATAATATAAAATGAAAGCAATAAGACTATAATACTATTAATTAATGCGGCAAGTATTTCTAATCTGTAGAATCCATATGTCTTTTGAGGTGTAATGGATTTTTTAGATGCGAACGTGATAGCAAATAAAGAGATACCAATTCCTGCTGCATCAGTAAACATATGACCAGCATCAGAAATTAATGCCAAACTATTAGTTAAAACACCGGTAATTACTTCAACAACAAGATAAGCCGAAGTAATTAATAGGACTATTTTTAATTTTTTGATATTGCCTTTATTCCTATCATCTTTCTCATTATTATCACTGTTGTTGGTTCCATTTTCAAAATTCAAAAGGCTATACCAAATATTGAACTAAATAGATTTTATTAGTGTTATAGAAAGAGGAAAATTTCTAATAATATATTCAAATTTGATGTTGATGTATAAGAGTTCAATTATTAGATATAGTTATTATTTTTTAATCTTAATTAACAAAATCTATATAATTAATACTTGAGTTTTAGATCTGTAAATTATTGTATAGTTGATTAATGAATTATATAAAAAATCACTTTTTGTTGTTAATAATGTTTTCTAAATTAGTCTTGCTGAATTTGTACTACTACAAAAAGAAAAGAATATGTAAAGAATCCATAATATTAAATATATTTGTTAAATTTTAAATAGAATTAGAGAGTTGGTTATCTTTAGCCACATTAGGTTTATCAATAATGTTTGTTTTACTGATATCTTCTTTTATAATTTCCTTACTGGCCCTGAGGGAAAAGATCCTGATAGATTTGTTGAAATATTGAGTTATGATGATGGCTATTTCTATTTCTTATGCTTCGCTAATTTTAGGAGTAGTGTGATTTGGTCTATCAAAAAATTATGGAAATAAATTAACAGTGATATTGTTATTAGGTGCAGGAATTGTGTTGTAATAGGAATGATAACCTCTCTTTTTAGAGTTGTTTCTATCCCTAATGAATTATTTCACTCTATGTTAGTTATAGTTCCTTATATTTTTCTACCAGTTGGTATAATCATATTTATTCTAGGAATTTTACTTTATAGAAAATCTAAAAAAGAGTTAACACAACGAGGACTGAATAATGTTATTCAAAGAGTATATCGTGCAGATATATTACTCGTATTTAGCTTTTATTATTTAGAAGCTTAATAATAAGAATTATAATCTTGTTAATTCACAAAGTATTTTATTTTTCCTAATAATTGTTTTTTTTATTTTAAGATATTTTTTTGTTACTCTTTTTTGATAGTTATATCAAAAGATAAAAGATATGATAAATGTTTGCCAATACAATATATTTTTCTATAGTTTCATTAGTTTCCTATTCATAAAATACTTTATCATTGATGATTATTTCTAATATTACCTTTGTAGGCATTTCTTTCTGAAACAGATTTTACTATAAAAATACAGAATAAACTTTTTTCGAATATTTTTCGGATATTAGTTACAAGGTTTGTGATTGATATTACTGTTAGTATTACTCATCTTCTTGTTTAATCCATCTCTCTTGTTTTACCAATTTTCCAAATTCTTCTTGTGTTATTATTTTTTCTCCCCAATTCACCATTTTTCAACTTTTTTGCAAAGCCGAACATAATCACCTCAAAAACTGCTTCCGGAGAATATAATATCATGAAAGTATAATATTCTCCGGAAATATTAATATCGAATAAATAACTTAACTCAAATACTTATAACCAATATAGAAATTCTTATATTGCCAAAGACGAACGCATTCCTTTCGAAGGATTCTTTATACCTTTCCTGTTTTGCATTATTCTTAGGAAGGTTTTGTTAAATTGGAAAATTATCTTAAATTCCACTATGTGCATTTATCTTAATTCTTAAATCAATTAATTGGTAATTATTACAAGTCATAGGAAAATCTAACCGACTTTCCAGTGGATGATTTTACATCCATGACTTATTTATTCATTCTACAGGAGTTTATAAAAACAATCACAATTAATTTATCTCAAGTCTTTATAATAAATTTATAATTTCTTTTTACAACCACAAGTAAGTAATCAGACCGGAGAATGGTCTCATTGTAGGAGTTCAATACATTCTCTGATTTTTTAACTAATATGGATGAGACAATTTTCCCTCAACTTTTTACCACCAATATCTATCTTAACTCTTAAATCAATAACTGAAATATTGTTCTAAACAAATAGGAAATTGGTTCAATATTCCAGAGAGTGAATCCCTGCCTATTCCAATCATTCACTCTCTGGTAGTTTAATTATTTAATAATTATTCAAATGCATATTTCTATAATCTAGTGTATTGTGTTTATCGTAGCAATCAAATAGGCTCTGTTAATAATATCTTATTCACACCTAATTTGCATACAAGTTAAAATAGAACATTCACAGCTAAATCTGTTCCAGAATGATTTTTAATTTAAATCAATCAAATCTTTTCTATAAATCGCTATATCTAACTATTTCATTATTTCACTCACTCATTTCTTTAGAGGCATCTTTTCTTGATAATAATACAATAATAAAAAATTTCTTCAAAATCTTAATAATAATCAGTTTCTTTTAGTAAGTATTTTTATTTTTTATTCTTTCTGTAATAAATAATCTTTCCAATGATTTGTACATACCCAAATTTCATTGTTTTTATAATACTTATTGTTGTGACAATTTTTACAAAGAATATTTGTTAATGTATTGCAAATATGACAGTAACCTTTCTTTCGATAACATTTGTAAACAGATCCATAAATCCTTAAATCTTCAATTTTAATTGAATCTTTATTATCAATAATAAAATCAATAATATTCTGTTTTTTGTCTTTTAACAGTATTAGCTGTTCTTCCTTATGTTTTCTTATATCTTTTTCTATTTTTGCTTTTAATTCTGGTTTTATATATTCTATTTCTAATTCTTCTTGTTCTTTTTGTTGTTCTTTATCTAAGAGTTGTTTTTCATATTCTTCCAATAAACCTTCTAATTTTTCTT
>DATFCH010000228.1:0-8552 GCA_035253345.1 Nitrososphaeraceae archaeon | reverse complement strand
ATATAAAATTTTATTATTAAAATTTTTGATGTTCTCGTACTATAACTACGATTGATTTAAAATAACTTAGTTTTAAAATTTAACTCATTAAACAAAATAATGTGTATTCAATTTCCTAAAAATTGGCTACATCACATATTGATTCTTTACAATATCGCTCTTCTAAAATAACAGCGCCTAAAATCAATCATAGAACCTTGAACATAGAGACTTAAAGTGTTATCTATAGTATAGATAAACTAACTTAAAATGGAAACAGAATAGACAAAGTAAGAAAATTATAACATCATGATGGACATACATCAAAATCTTATAAAGAATCTAAATAATTATTTTTTTGCACTTGTAAAAAATTTGGTATAGATTTGCTTATTTGGTTTAACATAGGTTCAAAATCAGATATGTTGTCTGTTATTAAATAATGCATTTTTTTCTTAATTGCAGTATATAAAATTGTTAAATCAGCAGCATTACCCATAGGATTGGAATGTGTAGATTTGTGATGTTTTTCTAAAATCAATAAATCGTCATCCTCATCTACTAATTCGTACATGCCAATATTTGGACCAATAACCCCACGCTTACTTTCTTCATTAATACCTATTGCACATGAATTCAAAACTCTCTTAATTCCTATAATCGAAATTATTTTATTTATACAATATTTTTTATCATTATCAAACATTTTATTTATTTCATTTTGTTGTATATGTGTAATATACAAGTGAATATTTTTTTTGGAAAAATTTCTAAGTTTTGTTAATAAGTATGTTTTGTTATCATAAATATAATCTAAAGTATTAGTATCTAGCATTATTTCGTACAATAAATCATTTTAACATATTTAGATAATAAAATTTTTAAGATGAAACTATGAGTTTAATCACTCGAAATACTCCTTAGGATTCACAACCTATACCATCTTCATCACCGGTCAAATCCATGTGGGTCAGGATGTTCTATTTCAATATCGTGAGATAGTGGTCCCTAGAAAACTACGGGCCCGTCGAGAGGAGTAACATTTCTGTTACGAAATCAATTTACTATTATTAAAAAAAATATTGGATAGGTTTACCTTACATTTGTGTTACTACTTCAACATCAATGTATCTATTGCATCATTGGGTTGTTACTTGAATTGCTATACCATATGGATTACTTAAATCTCCTGCACCAAATTCACCTACGTGTTCAGGGACAGTTGGATTGTTTATATCATATATTTCGACAGTACCATCTCCATTAACCACATCTTCTTTTTTGAGATTATTAAAATTATAACTATCGTGTTTATTATTCTTTACAATAACTAATTTGTAATTGTGTCCTTCTCTAGGGTCACAATCTAGATATATTTCTTTCTCTCTAAAATGTTGAAGGTTAGTAGTCATAAGAATCGTTTCTCCATGACTTTGATTGTGGTTGTTTTGTAAATTGTTTTGCATTTACTGGCAGTTTGTCTATTTCTTTTAGAGTTCCTTTAACTATTGATTTTTCTATACTCCAAATGTGCTTGATCTTTAACAATCGAATTGAATAGTCAGGACAGTTACAATATTCAATGACGTCAGGATTATATTTAACAAAGTGGTAAATATTGTCCCTATGTTCTTATTGAACATAGTATACGTCCTTTGCATCAGATATGTAGAAGACGTTTCGGGTTAGGGACATGATCTAGGCATGTCCCTCCCTTTGTTTTCTGATTCTGGATTTATTTCACTACTAACAACTTGTTTTAAATTGTTAGTTAATTTTTTATTTGCAAATTCTAATGTTGCAATGTATTGTATAGTCTGACTAGATATATAAGGTATTGCAATACAAGACATACATATATAGTAGATACTTGATATATTTATACATGGAATTAAGAACTAGTAATA
Organism: Nitrososphaeraceae archaeon; assembly: GCA_035253345.1. GTDB lineage: Archaea > Thermoproteota > Nitrososphaeria > Nitrososphaerales > Nitrososphaeraceae > TH1177. Next base: position 6,666 of record DATFCH010000228.1, on the reverse strand, counting down.
TTATAATGGCTACAAAGAAGGTCATTGCTTATGCTCACAGTAAAATAAGGGCCGCTAGAGGCGGTGATAATCCTCCTTTGATTGTAACTATTCCGAAAGACGTTGCTGAAAAATCGGGAATGAAACTAGGAGACGATATTCAAATACTAACAGACGGTGAAAAAATAGTTATACGTAAAATCGAAATTCCAGAAATTTAAAGAAATGAAGTTAGTATGTATTTATTGTTCTAAGGAACTAGTTCTAGAATCTTCAAAAGAAGATGATGAAGACAATTTAAAGAATTCATTTTGGTTTTGTTCAGAATATTGTAAAGATACTTTTGTTAATATTCAATCACATAAAAAAAGAATAGATAAAGGAGAAAAAGAGGATTTGCAATGAGCTCTTTAAAAGATAGTTGTAACCATACCCTCCCTTGCTCACTAGTTCTAGCTGCTTTATATTACAATATTTGAATGAGCATTATAATAAAATGGAATTAAATACTTGCCCTAAATGTGATTCAAGACTTTGGGGTGTGGAAAGATATTCTGCGCCTAAAAAATTGTTTTATCTGATTTGTAGTGATTGTCAACATACAGAAGTTAAAGAATGGGTTTATCAAAATCTAACCCAAACTTAAGAAAATGAGTTATACTAATAATAATGAAATATTTCCTTATGGCATATATCCAACCAATTTAACAAAATTAGCGCAAATAGCAACAGAAAATCCAAATAGCAAGGAAAAAAAGTTACTCCAATGTATGAAATGGTGTAAAGATATATCTCCCCAATCCAATGGACAGGTCTTTATGAATGTCTGTATTGTATCGTTTGAAATGAAAGGTAAATTTTTACATGAAATGAATAGCAAGGAAGAAGTGAAACAGACAATTGATGATATAATAGAAGAATATGAGCTCTAATAGTACTAATATTATCAATCCCAAACCTTGTAGTTATAATTGTGGGACCAGGATATACTAGGATACTTCTTCTAATTCATATCTGGAAGTATTTACAAAACAAAAACATATTTGTAAAAATAGAAATAACAACAACAATGCTAGTTATTCTAAAACTAACGTACCAAAACCCAATTACTATAACAAATTTTCAAAACAACCAAAACCAAAAATGTCCAATTCATTAGAGTTGTTGATTGGTCCCATTGAAACAGTACAAAATAAATATGAAATATTATCTGATATCGTAACTAAATATCAGGGAAAAGTACATGGTTCTCAATCTTCTGTTAATGGAAGTAATATTTCTCTTATAGTTTATTATGAAGTTCCAGAAGGTAAAAGGGAAGAATTAAAATCTCAGTTCAAGTGACATAATATTTGTCTTTTTTCCAAAACTAATTCATTAATTTTATCTTTAAGATGTCTTAATAATATGGGTTTGTGTATTACATATTTTTCTATATTGGGTATTCTTTCTTTAAGTTGCTCCAAATAATGCAAATCAGCCGTTATCATACAGATAATTACTTTATTATCTCTTTTTTTTAATGCATTAAACATTGTAACTCCATCTATCTGTGGCATTTTTAAATCAAGAAGTATTAAATCATATACATTTTTTTTAAAATCATAGATTGCTTCTATGGGATTTGTGTATGAGTCAACTCGACAACAACCATCACTTTCTAAATATATTTTAAATAAATTATTGATATCATTATCATCATCTATTATCAATATTTTTATTTTATCAAAGTTCGTCGACATTGACATATGACTATCTACATTTCAATTTACGATATTGTATATTAAGATTAAAAACAAAAGAACTGTAATTTATTATGTAACTATTAAAAATTACTCAATAACGTTATAACTATTTAATAGTATTAATAACTAATTTGCTTGATGTCTTTACATAATTCCTATGTTTTGTAGTTACTTTTACTTGAAATTAATATGTATGAGAAATCCCTTAACTAAATTTTTAGTTATCATTATTACAACTTATTCAAGTAAACAATTGTAAATAAATACAAATTTTATATAGGTTTGTTAAACATTTATCCATCTAATATTTCATTTACTGTTTTGAGTAATACTGTTATTGGTATTGGCTTTTGTAAAAATGTAAACCTAGATGTATCACATTAAACATCGTGATAAGCAGATATAAGAATAACTTTAAGTTTAGGATTGATATCCATCAGTTTGGTACATAGAATATTACCATTCATTACAGGCATTTTAAAATCAGATATAATAAGCCCATAATCTTCTAAATTTGTCTGTAATTTATTGAAAGCCATAACAGGGTCTGTATACGTACAGACGTTGTAACCATTCATCTCCAATGCTTCTCTAAACAAGTTAACTAAATCAGCTTCATCATCGACGATAGCGATTCCCTTCTTTAGCACCAATTTCCTAGGTCAATTAAAGGCAATAAAAAAATAACCAACTAATCATTATTAATATAGTTCAGTATTTAAGGGATACTAAAAATATTGATTTTTGTGCTAATCAAACTAAATATTAGTAATCAAATATTTAATTTAATAATCCTAACTATTTGATTTTTGTTAATTTAAGATTGTAAATTATATGATTTATAGGATTAATTTTGCTGGATTGATTTAAATTTCAACTAAAGAATTCAAGTTCCGGTCTACCAAATCCAAAATTTGATTTAACGTAATTGGTTTCTTTGCAATTTCCAAGTTCAGAGCATTATTTACAATATCATCAAATGCTGTGAGTAGTATCATTTTGATTGGGGGATTTAAAGCGTGTGTCTGATTAGCTAATTGGCAGCCAGTCATCTGAGGTATCCGATAATCAATAAGAATTAATCCGATTTGTCAGGATTTTCATGAATATGGTCTATCAAGAAGAGAGGAATTGTAAAACCGATAACAGCATAACCATTTGCTTGTAATAGTTCAATAAATAAACTTACAATATCTTCCTCATTGTCAACCATTGCAACTGTTTCATAGTCTTGACTTACAGATGATATAATGTTGTGAGGATAACAAACTATATAATAGTAAAAGTGAAATTATCAATAATAAGTTTTTATAATTTTTTATTAGATTTTGGTAGCATGGAGATATTGTTGTTGACGATACTATATTAATAGATAATATTGGGATAATGGATACAAATACTTGTAAAAAATCTTATCGATTAAGAAGTCAATGGTAACCAATTTATTATATCAAAATTTAGATGAATAAAGTATAATATCTACTGCTATTACAAAGAAGAATTAATTTACTAACAGATAAAAAATTGAGATTATTACTATTTTTTTGATATAAATCATTTAAGTACAATGTAATGTCTAATTATTCAGAGAAAAAACGAATGTATATTATGGTAATAATAGGAAAGTGTAATAATAATATTTTCTAATAATAAAAAAGAACAAGAGGAAATTTATAACCATCATAAGTTAATTGATAATAATAATTCCATCAATAATGATGATGATGATGATTTTGCTTTTGAAGAGATTAACATAGCAGAAGAAACTACAAAAGTATTTCATGGAACTAAAGATGCAAATAATATTATTCTGAATTTTGTTAATAACACACAAAATAGAATAGATGCATGTTTAGATGCCGACGGACCATCTGTTATGATTGATACTCAGGCAATCAAGAATGAAAGAATCAATGCAAAAAATAGAAAAGTTAAATTTAGATACGTTACAGATATTACAAAAGAAAACATTTCTTATTGTAAGCAATTAATAAAATTATTTAATGCAGAATTACGACATTTAGACGAAGTAAAAGGTAATTTTGAGATAAGCGATGGTGGAAAGGAATACGTAGCTACTGCTAGTTTACAAAAAGCAAAACCATTAAAACAACTAATATACAGCAATATAAAAGAGATTGGAGAACAACAGCAGTATTTATTTGATACTCTTTGGAACAAGGCAATTCCTGCTCAGGAGAAAATAAAGGAATTTGAAGAAGGAATTATACCAGAAGTAACGGAAATAGTTCGAAATATAGAAGAATCACGAGCCTTAGAATGGCATATTTTGGAGACAACAAAAAAAGAAATTCAAATAATATATTCTACTGTAAAGGCATATAAATTGCAAGAAAGTTTAGGAGTAATGGATTATTTAGGTAAACTGTCAAATAATGGAATACATATTAGATTACTTACTCCAGTAGATTCTTCTATTGAAAAATCGCTACAAAAATTGAGAGATAGTTCTAATATTGATATTAAATATCTTGAAACTGAAACAGATATTAAAAACAAGTATTTGATTAGTGACAGAAAAGTTTCTCTAGTAATGGAATTAAAGGATGAAGAAAATAATATCGACAAATACTATCATTTATTGAGGCAACAAAAGGAAAATGCTGAAGGCTCTACTCTTATAACCTCAACCTTAGAGACATCAACGATAGGGAGCACATCAATCTATTCTAATACTAAATCTACAGTTTTATCTTATCTTTCAATCTTTGAAACTTTATGGAAGGAAACAGAATTGTTTCAACAACTCAAACAAGAAGATATTCTAAAGATAGAATTCATTAACTTAGTTGCTCATGAACTTCGTACTCCCCTCCAATCGATAATTGGCTATGTCGAAATGATAAAGTCATTTCCTGAACGAATATCAAATTACCTACAACCTATGGAAAGAAATACACAAAGACTATATCGATTAATAGAAGATGTTTTAGATATTACAAGAATTGAGAACGGATACCTAAAATTAAAGAAAACTACATTCGACATGAATGAAAAAATTAATAATGTAATAAGAGATTTAACTCCAAAGAGAAATGTAAATGATGACAACAATAATAGCAGAACAAATCAGAATATCAAATTCATTTTTCAGCCAACAAAAGAACCAATAATGGTATTTGCTGATAAAGAAAGAATCTATCAAGTTATTAGTAATTTAATTAAGAATTCATTAAAATTCATACCTCCTAATGAAGGAAAAATAGAAATAACACTAGAAAAAGTTAGGAAAGAAGACAATGGTATTGAAAAAGAATTAGTATCTGTAAAAATAAAAGATAATGGAAAAGGAATAGACAAAGAAATATTGCCACATCTATTTGAAAAGTTTGTCACCAAATCTGAGAAAGGAACTGGATTAGGTTTATACATTTCTAAAAATATTATAGAAGCTCATAGTGGCAAAATATGGATTGAGATGAATAATAATAATAATAATCCAGATGACAAAGGAGCAACATTTAGATTCACCTTACCATTAAGTAGTGACTATCAAAAATAAATTTAATTAATGTTAATAATTTGGCTTCCACATTTAAAATTCTGTTTATGATTTACAATTAGCCTTTACTTTTATGCTTTTGTAAAGGAGGAATTCTTCCCGAGGATAATATTTAGCAAACTTTTTAGATGTATTGGATGAGTTCTTTTGCTTCATTTTTTGTTCCTTTGCTAGTTTCTGGTATATATTATTCCAATATTTGAATACATTCTGGTTTCCAATACAATGAAGGATATAAGATTATTCTAAACAATGTAGAGATTTGAAATCTCTTCAATCTACTAAACTTTCATAAAAATGAATTACATTAATACAATTCTTACATATCCATTGTACAAGATTAGGGAATGATAATTTGCTTATATTTTATTTCTAATGTTAAAAACTTACCATCTCATTCATAGGCTGTTAACCATTATCACATAAGCGAAACAAATTTAGCTATCTTTTTTAGCCCTACTTCATGCCACAGTCTAAAGAAATTACAAAATGTAATATATGTGGAGAATTATTGGAACACAAGGAATATTGGGCTAAAGAACACCTAAAAGAATACCCCGAACACAGAGATTATAAGTTTATTTAGATAAGCGGTTTAGGTTTATACCAATAAACAAAATTTAATCTTCCACACTCCTTATTCTCACATACAAAAGATGTTTTGACAGGTTTTTGTAAGGAGTCATATTGCCTATTAGCTTCCGTATGAACGTCGTCTGGAGGTTGAATTAATTTCCCTTGTCCGCATCCATCACAAGAAAAAGTAGGCATTAATGTTAAAGATATTAAAGTTATATCTATAGTTTTTTGATTTAATATTTGCAATTCTAATCCATATATTTTTTTACGTGTTTTAGAATTTGAGTTAGTTTGACAGGTTTTTTTATTATTTCCAGTCCAAGTTTATTGTTGACTATATTATCATATCCTGTGACGAATGCCATTTTGATTCTAGAGTTAATAGTATTTATTTTATTGGCGAACTCGCAACCAGTCATATGTTTCATCTTATACTCTATAATTAAGAATCCGATTTCGGTTGGATACCTTTTAACATATTCCAATAAGGATTCAGGATTAGAAAATTCCTTGACAGAATAACCAAACTCGTAAAGGGATATAGAATACAAATCTAAAATATCTATATCTGGGTCTAGAATAGCTATAGTTTCATAATCTGCCAAACTATCTCACAGATTTGGTTTGCATCATAAAGGATATAAAAGATTGAGAGAAATTGTAATTCGATTATTTAATTTTACATTTAGTATCATTTACTGCTTTGTTGCGCAACTCTTAACCAATCCTTTTATTATTCTAGTATAATTGACAATCAATTAGCCGTTATACTCTGAAACCAGTTATACAATGATGCTTTTAGTATTATCTCCTTTATCATGTTCTCAAATCTGATAGCAG
>DATFCH010000227.1:0-8863 GCA_035253345.1 Nitrososphaeraceae archaeon | reverse complement strand
TTTATTTATTTTTTTTTATTAGCCTATGATCAAGATGAAGACCACATTCCTTTTGAGATGGATCTTCTTCCCACCACCATCTACCTGATCTGCGATCTGCATCTTTGTTTATAGCTCTTGTACATGGTTCGCAGCCAATACTAGGATATCCCTTGTCATGTAGTTTATTATACGGAACTTCATTTTCCTTAATATATTCCCAAACTATATCTTCGCTCCAATCTGCAATAGGATTAATCTTAAGAATATTATTATGAGTTGGATCAATCTCAATCTTTTTAATATTTGAACGTGTGATAGCCTGTTCCCTTCTAAGTCCAGTGATCCACCCATCTAGAGATGCAAGTGCACGGTTAAGGGGATTTACTTTTCTTATTCCACAACATAGTTTTCTATTCTCTATACTGTCGTACATAAGGTTAAACCCTTTCTTACGTACCATCCCTTCCACTTCCTGAGAATCTGGAAAATATGATTCTATAGAAATATTGTATTTTTTTCGTATTTCGTCCATTACATCATAGGTTTCTTGATTTAATCTACCTGTATCTAAGGTTAATATTCTTGTTTTAGTTCTATCAATTTTTATCATCATATCAATAATTACTACATCTTCGGCACCGAAGCTAGATGCTAAGGCGATTTTATTTCCAAATCTATCTATCGACCATTCCAGAATGTCTCTTGCAGATTCTTTTTCAAATTTATTAGCTAAATCATCTATTGAAAAATTATATCTGGAATTTTGATTTTCTTTATTCAAAGATTCCGAATATTTATTATTACCATCTGTTTCAGATAACAAACGAAAATCTATCATACTATTATATAATCAATGGAAATTTGTATATATTTATTTTTAACATATGAGATTCGAGCATAAAAAGTGAGTAATTTAATTGTATTTTTAATTCTCAAATTTAGATTAAAACCGTATTTTTATTAATAATCTAGTAGAATTTCCGTATTGATTTGTTTTAAATGGGATAAGTGTATTATCATATAAAACAACAATAACAATACCTATATTTTAATATCATTAATATAATTAATAAATAGATTATATTGAATACAGATTTTTGGGAGAATATTTTCAAGTACAAAGATTATGGTTTCGAGCCGCTTAATTGGCTTTCAACTTTTTCCAACGAAATAGATTCAGATCTTTTAGAATTCTCTCTAAATAAAATTAAAGGAACACAGTGGAAAATATCGCCAGATTGGATTGATTCTTATTACAAGAGTGAAGGAAAACATCCTCAAATTACCAGAAGAATTTATAATTTATCTCATTCATCTATAAAACAAAGCGAGACAGGGATCAAAAAGGCACTAGCAATTATCCAATTAAATAAGAATTCTGTAGATAATCAAGAAAAGCGTATAGATATTCTCTCAAATTTAATAAATAGTATTCAATCAAAGTGTTTAACAAAAAAAATAACTACAATAAACACATCTTCTAAAAAGGAATTTGCAGTATTAGATTTTATTGAAACAAGAAGAGGAAATAAGATAGGTTATATTCTAGCTAATAATTTTATTATGCAAGTAACTGATATTTTATGTCCTCCGGAATCTGAAATCCATTGCCAAGTAACGGTAGCTGGGGTAATTGAAAATTTGAGTTTATTAGGATGTAAAGATGAATTTAAAATTTTTCCTGTTTATGATGCACCTAATGAAGAAATACTTGATGGTATGAGTCAAAATTTTGATTCATTTACATTATCAAATAATATTTACATGGAGGATTATAGTTCCTTGAAAATAGGGAATTTGTTTTTTGGAGCTACCGCTACTGCAACAACCCATAAGGAAATTCCTACTAGGTATAACGAGGTAGAAGAGGAAATGAACATAATAATTACAGACAAATTCGGCTCTTTGGTTCCATTGACTTTATATTTATTAACAAAAATAAATGAGGAAAATATAACCATTTTTGAGAAACAAGGAATATCTGTCAAGCAACTTGAAAATGGAAAAGATGAAATTATTAACAACTTAAGACATCCAAGATTTGAGCTTGGAAAGGTGATAAACAAATATTGCCCTGACTTTGAAGGAACATTTGACAAAACATCTCACATTGTTGCAGTATTTCCAATCTTATCTCAAGGGATTCTTGCTATCAAAAGGTTAGCAGATTATTTAGGCAGTGAAATAATCTTGGACAAGGTTCCTATTAAAAATACAGAAATGTCTACATATGCTGTGAAAGAATATTTATTACAACATTCAACTTCATCATTTAATGGTTGTCATACTATAATAGCATCGAAAGAATGTTCTGATTCTATAATACAAGATTTGAAAAAAATACATTTAGAACCAGAAATAATAGGAAAAATTGGAAAAAAAGATAAACCTTTTTTAAATATTAAAGACGGGGATATTGACAAATATATTATGAGAAAATCAAAAATATATAAAAAAATTAAACTATATAAAAATAAAGGTCATGAAAATATGGACAGACTTCACAAAAGCTAGTTCTCAAAAGTTAACTAGCTTTTATCTATAAATAAAATTTTTTATTCATTTAATCAATTAATAATAGGCCTTACGTCCTGATTTATCTCTATAAATTTTTCCAAATTCCAACATCAGTGATAATTGGTCCTCCCTGAATACCGTCCCGTCTTTGCAAACCAGTTTATCATTTATACAACAACTTGCACAAATCCCTATACCACATTTCATATATCTTTCAAGACTGACTTGAATTGGAATAGAATGAATAACAGACAAATCATAAATCTTTTTCATCATAAGTTCAGGACCACAGGTATAGATCATATCAAATTTTTCTTTTTTTATGATATTGTTTAAAACATCGGTTACTACACCTTTTATTCCATAACTTCCGTCCTCTGTAGTAACGATTATACTATTTTTAACTTTGTTTAATATTTTATTAGCAAGACCTTCAAATAATACTTCATTTTTTGATCTAGCGCCAATAATTACAGTACATTTTCCTTTGATTTGATTAAATTGAGTAGCAAGTCGAATTATTGGTACTAATCCTGTTCCTCCACCTATTAGTAAAGGATTTTTTATATTTTTATTTACTATAAAATAATTGCCATAGGGTCCGCGTATTCCCATTTTATCATTTATCACCTTTTCATATAAAGAGGTAGATCCAAATCCATATTTACGTACTGAGATTGCAGCATGATCTTTTTTGTTGGAAATCATGATACTCATTGGAAGTTCCTCAGCTCTTGGACTCCATACCATCAAGAATTGACCAGGTTTGGCATTTGATGATAATTTGTCCTGAAAAACAAAAGTCTTAACCGAAGGGGATTCCTCTATAACATTTTCAATAGAAACGGTACGTATTTTATCAATATTGGTGTGCAATACCAATAATCTCCTTAATTCTCTTATACCCCTTTCTTTCTAAATATCTAGTAATTCCTGCTTTTATTTCAGCAAACGTATCTAGACCTCCGTATCCGATTACAGAACCAAGCTGGATAGCTGTTGCTCCTGCCAAAAAATATTCTAGGGCATCCTCCCATGTGAATATTCCCCCACATCCAATTACAGGAATAGAAACTTTTTTTGAAATTTCATAAACACATCTTACTCCTATCGGTTTTAATGGAATACCTGATAGTCCACCAACTCTATTACTAAGAATTGGCATCCCAGTCTCTACATCTATTGCCATTGATCTAATAGTATTTATTGTTGTTATCGCATCTGCTCCCGATTCTTGGATTATTTCTGCAAGTTTTAATACATCTGTATTTCCTATTCCAACCTTTATGATTATTGGTTTTTTAGTTTTTGATTTAATGGTTTTGATAATTTTAATTACTAATTCTGGATCATCACCAACTTCCATACCCATTTTAGCAACATGTGGACAAGAAAGATTAACTTCGTATCCTAGTATGTTTAATTTATCAAATTTACTAATTAGTTTTGGAAATTCTGAAGGGCTTGATCCAACAATACTAACTATTAGGGGAATCTGATTATTAATAATTTCATTAGCAAATGCTACTCCACCTGGATTTGCAAGTCCTATTGCATTTAGATATACCTTTTCCCCTAAAGATACCACCGTAGGACCTTTATAACCTTCTAGGGGATGAACGCTTATTGATTTACTAACTATCGCTCCCAATCCACAACTATACAGCCTATTAAAAATTTCTTGAGAAATTCCTAGGAATCCAGAGGCTAAAAGAAGTGGATTTCTAAGTGAAATTCCTGCAATATCAGTATACAACAGTTCAGAGCCTTCATTTACATTTTTTAAATTAATTGAACTTGGTTGCTTCTTCAATTACTAATTTTTCTAATAATTTAATATCTTATTAGTTGTTTGTTTTAACCTTAATTAATCTAGTTTTCAAATCTAGTTTAAAACATCGAATAAAAATTTGGTTTCATATATATAATAGGTTTTAAAAGAAGATTATATTTGACTAAACTATAGACAAGACAATGATAATAGATATATTTTCCAAATTCTTACTAATTAATATACAGCATTTTGGAAAAATTAATCAGTAAATCGAAATAGTCATATATATAATGACAATAATTTTAGATATACATTTAATATAACTTAAAATTAGTTTATCAATAAATGTCTGGGTTCTTTGATCCTCATATTCATATGTACTCTCGAACCACTGACGATTATGAAGTTATGTCGAAGGCTGGAATAGAAGTTATAGTGCAGCCTTCTTTTTGGCTCGGAGCGCCAAGAAATTTTGTAGGAACCTTCATTGACTATTGGGAACATCTTATATCATTTGAAACGGAAAGAGCTAAACAATTTGGGATTGAGCATTTTGTATGTATTTCAGTCAATCCTAAAGAGTCTGTTAAGAGACCATTAGCTTTGGATGCACTTGATGCGATGTTAAAGTTCGTCAATAGAGAACGAGTAGTAGCCATTGGTGAAATCGGATACAATCTTATAAATGAATTAGAAGAGGAGATATTTATTAAACAGCTTAATATTGCATCAATAAATAAAATGCCTATTATGATCCATTTACCTCATGAAAATAAATCTAAAGGAATTAAGAGAATTGAGGAAATTTTGAATAATGATAAGGATAGATATGATAGAAAAAAAATTTTAATAGATCATAATACCGAAGAAACGATAAAAAAAACACTTGAATTAGGATTGTGGGCAGGTCTAACAGTTTATCCTATTACCAAACTTTCACCTAAAAGAGCAATGGATATTATAAGAAAAAATGGTTCAGAACGTATAATGATAAATAGCGCAGCTGATTGGGGGGTTTCTGATCCATTGAGTGTTCCATTGGTCGCTAGAGAAATGCGTAAAGAAGGATTTAGTAAATACGATATCGAAAAAGTTACGCTTTATAATGCATATGATTTTTATAAACAATCAAATAAATTTACATGGGACCTAGAGAAATAGAATAAAAATAATAGTAAGTAATAGTTGTTTAATACTAAAAATTAGGAAATGAAATTAGCTTTTAGTACAAACGCTTTTAAAAAATTTTCTCTCGAAACTGCAATAACCGAGATAGCTAAAATAGGGTTTAAAGGTGTAGAAATCCTTGGTGATATACCTCATGCATATCCTCCAGAGTGCTCAGATGAACGAATAAAAGGGTTAAGAAATCTAATTACAGAATTAAACCTGGAAATTTCTAATCTTAACGCATTTGCATTATATGCACTAGGCGACGTATATCATCCGTCATGGATTGAATCTGACGAGACATTAAGGGAAAAGAGGATTCAGTATACTATTGATTGTATTCATTTGGCAAATAAATTGGGTATAAAAAATATATCTACAGAGCCAGGAGGACCAATTCCAGTACAAGAGAATCAAATTAACTTAGACGTGTTGTTGAAAATATTTACACAAGGTTTAAAAAAAGTTGAATCTATCGCAGAGACAAATAACGTAAAAATTTTGGTCGAACCAGAACCTTCACTACTTATCGAAAATTCTCATCAATTTTTAAAATTGATGAACACAATTTGTTCTGATTATGTAAGATTGAATTTTGATATAGGACATTTTTATTGTGTAAAAGAGGATCCTTCAGCAGCTATATTAAATTTAATTGATTATATAGATCATATTCATCTAGCTGATATTGCTAGTAATAGAATTCATAATCATCTTCTCCCCGGATTAGGTTCTATAGACTTCAAACAAATTATTGATACAATAAAAAATATTGGTTATAAAGGATTTATTACTGTTGAACTTTATCCTTATCAAGACAATCCTGTTGATACTGCAAAGCAATCTTATAATTATTTAAAATATTTATTTGAATAATTTTTATTTTATTTTTTTTATTTTATTTTGATATCAAAATCTTGATCAATCCAAATCAAAATTTATCCATATGTTTATGTTTCAAATAGGATATAATTTTAAATATGTTACGGTTCTATACGGTAGTAGTGCCAAAACCAGGTTTTAAATCAATTACTGTAAGTGAAAATATCTATAAAAAGTTTTTTAATGTATATGAAAAAAGAAAGGACGATTTAGAACTAAAAGGAATTACGAGTTTTTCAGGTTATTTAACAAGTATGATGGAGGAAATGATGTTAAAACATGAAGCATTTGCCAAACAAGCCCCTTTAATGGAAAAAATTTCTATCGACTCTGATCGAGTAATAATAAAAGATAATAAAAGAAATCGAATAGCTGAAGTATTATTACGAAATGGTGAATTAAGATGTTTATTAGACGAAAAAACAGATTGCGTTCATATAGGATTTGTTTATTCTATTCCTGAAGTATATATAGTATTAAATAATAAAGGAATGAAATCTCCAAAATCTTTGCACTGAAAATTTTGACAAAACCTTTTTTAATATGATATTCAATTTAAATAAATAATAAGAAATCGTTATTATTTATAATTGGACAATATCTTTTTCTCAATCCCTTTATTACTTCAAATATTAGATTTATTTGGTGTTATGGTATTTGCTGTAACAGGTGCCTTAAAAGCAATACAGTATAAAATGGATATTGTAGGCATTATTATATTATCTAGCAGTACGGGTCTAGCTGGTGGATTAATTAGAGATATTCTATTAGACAGGCTACCGCCTAAAATTGTATCAGATCCATATTATCTAACAATTGCAGTAGTAACAGGTGTCATTGTATTTTTTTTACATCCATTTTTTAAAGAAAGAGAAATTTTATTCTTGAAATTTGATGCAATAGGGTTAGGAGTTTTTAGTATTATAGGCTCCAGCATTGCTTATGAAACCGTGGGATTAAATTTTCTCGCAATGGCTATATCAGGTATTTTTACTGCTATTGGGGGTGGAATAATAAGGGATGTTTTTGTTAAAGAGATTCCATTAGTTTTTGTTAAAGAACTGTATGCATCAGCAAGTTTTTTGGGAATAATAGTATTTTTCATTCTGATACTACTTCATTTCAATTACTACATTTCTATGATTGTTTGTATAGCTATAATTACATTATTCCGATTATTAGCAATGAAATATAATTGGAATTTACCAAAGACATATCTAAGGAAGAAAAGAAATTGATTAATAACCTTTATTTAATTTAATTAATTTAGTTTTATTTATTATGCTGATAGGAATTAGCAAAATGTTAAACAATTCCTTCCTTCTATTGAAACATCTTTATCTATAAACTTAAAATATGTTATATTTTCCAAGATATAAAAAAATCATAAAAATATATAAAAAATAATCTGTAAAAGTATTATTGTCAGGAATAAATTATCTGTCTATTTTAAGTATAGTTATTTATTTTTTTAAATAAGAAAAAAAGCTCAGTACAAAATAAAATAAAAGCTAAATTTAGCTATACAAACTATAAAAACGAATTTATCTAGATCAAATTCTTTCTTAATAGTATAGTGAAGTTTATGATAACTTACTCAAAAAACATGATCCCTCCTTTAACTATTTTATTTTCTTTCATAATCATAATAGTGCCTCTTGAAATAAACGGAGAATTTCCTATCTCTCTTGTAGATCAAAAAATTTTCAAATCATTAAATGGGGATTGGAATTTAATTGGATTAGTACAAAACAAAGCTGATACTCCATTAGAAGTTATAATAGGCGTAAACATAACTAAACCAAATAATATATCATCTATATTAACTAACAAAACATTTGGTAATGTAATAAATCCATATGTAGCTGCTCCTTTTAAATTTACTATCGGTAGTGATGAATCTTTCAATGGTTTAGCCCATCCTATAAAAACAAATAACGTAGCGAAACCATTTTTTATGGAGTTAAGACAGAATTATTCAAATTTTGCTACAGATGATGAAAAAGCTCTAGTTGGTACTATAAAGAATAAAGGAAATAATATAATTAAAAATTTTGCAGTATATGCTTCAGTACATTCAATCAATGGTACCCAAATAGATTCTGTAAAAAGCAACACATTCCCAGTAATTTATCCCGGTGAAGAAGTCAGTTACAAAATTACTCCTGATGATGCCATAAAGGATGATGTTTACTTCTACAGTTGTGCTGGATTGGATATCAACGCCCCTATTTCTACACTTCATATCGGAGAAGGAGAATATCTTGTTTACAATTTACAAAGTGCCTCAGCTATTAGCAACTTTAGATATGAAAATTTGACAGATAGCATTATATTTGAAATTAAACCTTATAATCAATTTGGCGGTTCTACTTTCTTTCAAATACCACAAATATCTCAAAGTCAAAAAATAGATGTCTATTTAGACGGAAAACAATATGAAAATAAAGTAGTCACTAGGAATGGCAAAACAATCAGTATGGATATATTTATTCCAAAAGACAAACATGAATTAAAAATATCAGGAATAAGAAATCA
>DATFCH010000226.1:0-12260 GCA_035253345.1 Nitrososphaeraceae archaeon | reverse complement strand
ATATAAACATAGTTCACTGATTTTTATGTTATCTAAATGACAGTAAAATAAACAATAAAAAATTTGTAGCAATAAGTCTTAGACTTTCTCTTTGATGGGATAAATGAAAGGAAAACGGTGGCAATTTTGCTCTCTTCTAGGTATATTTTAAATCATTATAAAATGTATGTTAAAAAGTTGTGTAAATTTAGGTAATAACGATAGACTATATATTTTAGTTCAACCTAATATCAACACGATTTAAATTTAATATTCTATGAAAGAACTTATTTCATTTTCTTTCTTTCCTCTGTTTCCCTGTTCTTCATATCTAAACCTATAATCACCATCATTAATATCATCAATATCATAGCAAGAAATGGACTAAACAAATTATTTAAGGCAAGAATCCAAATCGCAATAACAATTACTACAATCACTAAGAGGAGAATATTTGATTTATCTTTCCTGTTTAGATTTTTAAAATTATTGAATATTTTCATTTATCTACTGTTTTCTTTTTAATATATAATATAATCAATCCCATATTTTAATTTAGGAGGAGACAATTTTATGATCTATATTCTTTTGTACGCATTACAATATTAGATAATATTTCATAAACATCAGAACATTTCTCTTTTATCTGTACACAATTACAATTATGATAAAGGAACTTCTTGTAAATATTTGAAAAGATTTCTATATTTGTTATAAGAAAATTTATTGAATCAATCTCAGAAAGTATAACTATTAACAATATCATATATTTAGATAAATAATAACTTTATAGAGTTATTTGATTTTAAGTAATAGTATAAATATAAATGTTATAATATATTTTTTTAGGCATAAATCAAAAATAAGGTAAAATTATTTTTTACAATGCTATTAAAAAATAATATTTTGTAATAACATGGTATTATATTCTAATTATTTTGGCATGATAAAATTAGATACGTAAATTCTTCACGATTGTTTTTGATATTAAAAGTATAGATTCCAAATCTAGTAAATCTGTATCTAGAACAAAATCAAAAACAGAAAGATCTTTTCCAAACTCATATCCATATAAATTATGATATATAAGAACGTTATTGTTATCACGTTGTTGGATTACATCTCTTGCTTGATTGAGGTTTAAATTATCTCGTTTTGCCATTCTTTTGATACGGTTGCTTCGAGATCCTTTTAACCAAATTTTTATGGATTCAGGAACCAGCCATGGCAAAGTATAACTTGTTACAACAACCTTTCCCATTCTTACGAATTCAACTAGTTTTCTGTCCACCTCTATATCAAAATATGAATTTGATTCTCTTTCTAGCATAAAATTTTTGGCTTCTTCGGTGTCCCACCAATTGTTTCCAGACACTTTATATCCTTTTTCAGTAGCCAACATTTTTAATACATCTCCCCCATTGAAATGTTTATAACCAAATTCTCTAGCTAATTCCGTTGCAATAGTGGTTTTGCCTACTGCGGGCCAACCCGATATAACAATGCTATTTAAAAGTTTATTCTTGTAATTGGGTGTACTCATTTTAGGTCATACTCGGCAGCGATGTTTTGGTTATTTTGCCAATTATACCGCTAGTACCAAGGGAGGTAATAAGAAACCAGCCCCACAAGAAAACCTCTCCGGCAACATTACATGCACCTTTAGGTTCACCTTTCTCATCTAGAACCGTATCTTTTTTTACATTATCATCTGTACACATAACATAGGGAATGTGAAGTGGAGAAAGGGCAACAGTTGAACCAAAAAGAGATGGGAATACTAATATCCAAAGCATAAAAGATGGAATCATATAGAGCATCATAGGACGCATTTGTTGTTGTTGCATTTCTAAACTCAATTTATTTACATAAGCTTGTTTTTTCTTTAACTCACTAATTCTGACTTTATCTTGTTTTCTGATAGCATCAGTATAGTCTTTTCTCCATTCGTTTGTTTCTTTCATGACTTTTGACAATCTATCTATATCAGTAGTTTTTTTTCTTAATAATGCAAATGCGAAATTTAGACCAACCGCTATCAAAGCGGCTATAATCAAACTAGAAAATAAATCTGGAAATATAGGATGTTTAGTATAGGTTGGAGCGAATCCAGGAATCTGTAAGATCAGGTCATTTAGATAGATCATGTTATCTGTCTTGTTTTGGATTATCTAATATTAATGAAACCATTTTTTCAGTACAATCTGTGATAGAATTTTCATGGTTTGAAAGAATTTTAAAAGGAGCTCCAGATACTACCGAACAACACGAAATTAGCATCTTTGACACATCAATATCATTTTTAATAGAATCAATAGTAATCATATCTCTTTTTCTCGAAGAATCATTTTGTCTTCTATGATAGATTTCCTCTGGATTTGCAGTTATTAGTATCAAGTTAGTAGGTTTTAAATTGTTTAAAAGATCAAATGGTAATCCTGGGTAATAACCCTCTTTTGTATTAATAAATAGATGTGTATCTACTATTACAACATCGCTACTTATCTGTGAAATTTTTTCGGCAGCAATATTTTGCAAGTTTTTTTGTTCAGAAATAGAAAGACGGCGTATTTCATCTCTGCTTTGTATTTTTAACTTCGTCGCCTCTTCTAACATTATTTTTCCAAATTCTGCAACTACAGTTCTTATCTCCTTCTTATCAAGTGTCTTTTTTACATTGGATACGATGGTGGTTTTACCTACTCCTGGTATACCCACTACAACTATCCTTTTAGTCCTTTCTTCCAATCAAAGCCGCCAATTTGGGCATTGTTGTATCGACCTTTTCCCTTATCAATAAATTATAGTAATTAACGAGTATATCTACCATCAATAATAATCCTATACCACCACCGAAAAGACCTAGAACATCTGAAATTGATGCCAATAAACCAATTGCGACACCTCCAATTATAGTAACTGAAGGAATATATTTATCTAAAACAGTTTGAACTGAATTCTGAGATCTTCTAAATCCAGGGATTTGTACATCCGCATCCAAAAGATTTTTTGCAGCAGCCTTCGAAGAAAGTCCTCCTAATTCAACCCATAACCGTCCAAATATGGTGACAATAGTTGTTATTAAAATAATATTTACTACGGCTCTCATTGGATCTTGGGCGACTATATCAAGTCCTCTTGGAGTAGTAATGTAATACAGTAGTCCTCCTGTAGGTGTCTGTTGTTGGGCTGGATCAAATTGAGCTACATAATTAAAGAAAGGATTATCATTCTCGGGATTATAATTAGCCCATAACATTTGGCCCATGAAAATTGCATTAGCAACCAGGGCAGTCGTTAAAATTACAGGAATATTTGACACATATAGCATTTTAATTGGATAAACAGCAGTGAATCCTCTATATTTAGTTGAAACTATCGGAATATCGATATGTATACCTTGGGTATAAACCAATAGAGCTAGAACACCACCTGTCAGGATGAAAGTAAAGATACTAGGTAACTGACCGCTTCTAAAGAAAGTATCAGAAAGATCACCATTAGCTGCAGAATCTATTACAAAAGGAATAATTCCTACAGGTCCATCAGGACCAGCAACTGGGCTAAATACGCTCCATAATATAGTTTGAGCCACACCAGCCATTATAAATAAACTAATGCCGGAGCCTAATCCCCATCCTTTTTGAATTAACTCGTCTAGAAGCATTACAATAAGACTAGTAAATATCAATTGGGCTATCAAAATAGGTATAAAATCTGGCGAAGCAACCAAAGGTCCGTAGACACTACCTCCATACAGAGCTCCTTCTGCAATAATGACCAGTATAGTTACAATTTTGGTTGCAGATGTAAATAAGGCTCTGTCATCAGGGTTTTTAAAATTCATTTTTAATATATCTGATCCTTTAAGTAATTGCATAAGCAAGCCTGCAGTTACAATAGGTCCTATACCGAGTTCTAATATAGTCCCTTGTTGGGCAGCAAAAATAACACGAGCAAAAGCAAGAAAATCAAATTGTGGTGAATCAGTAACACCATATAATGGAACCTGACCCATAACTAAATAGGCGAATACTGCAATACCACACCATACGAACTTCTCTGTTAGAGAAATTTTCTTTTTAGGTTTCTCTACTTGTGGAATATACCTTGAAATAGTTTTTATTGATTTACGAATAAAACCTTCATTCTGAATGGTGCTCATTAGAAATTATACTACCTCCAATTGTTTGAATTTTTTCAACTGCTCGTCTAGAAATTTGCTCTACCTTGATATTCATCTTTGTTGTTACATTTCCTCCCCCTAAAAGCTTGTCATATCCTAATTTGGTTAAATCTAATATATTATTGTCAGAATCATTTTTAACATATTTAGAATACAAGAAATCTAAATCTTTAACATTTACCCATTTATTTACCGATATTTTGTGATGTGATTTTAATTGTGGATGTCCAAAATGATTAGGTTCTTCAATAACCGTACGTATCCAAAAGTGTTTATGTTTACCCGCTTGTCCCACTCCACCTCTTGAGCCTGACTGCCTATGTTGACCTATTTGTCCCCAACCACAATAACGGGTACCACGTTGTCTTCTACTTTTCCTAAATCTAGTAGCCATAATAGTAACCTCTTATTTTTTTATGCATAGAACAGATTAGAGAAATCATCATCATCATTCTTCCATTAATAAAATTATATAGTATTTATATCATTCTCCTGATTAATTCTATCAATTCATCATTTTCTCCCAATACTCCTTTCTCGGTATATTGGGTTTTTGTTTTCCTCTTAAATCCACCCTTAGGAGGATTAAGTGAAAACCATGGTTTTAACTCCTTTATCTCTGATAAACTCAAGTTGTTTTTATGAATAGCATTAGCTAATTCATCAATAGTTTTGTAATCAGATATCACTGGTGACCCACTTAACGGATGAGATCCATGTTTTCTTCCTCTTGCTGTTAGTATATCCTTAATAATTGATGCATCTACAGAATTCCAGGCTACAATATCTTTTACTTTTCTCAACATCCCTAAGGTTTGACTGTTTTCTTTAATTATCGTTGCATTAAACTTTCTTTTAAGGTTTAGATTTTCTAAAGTTTTATCTGCCCACATGGGAATATTAACTAATCCACGAATTCGAATTACTAAATATACCATATTTATCACTAACCAGCCGCAAATGTGCTCCTTAGAGCATTAAATATTGCTTTAGTAGTAGAAGCCATTGTATTTGTAGAACCATACGACTTTGTCCAAGCATCTTTTAAGCCAGCTAATTTTAATAAAGTTTTGATATTCTCTCCGGCTACCAAACCTAAACCTCTTGGACCTGGTAATACCTCAATTGTCACACTGCCCCCTTTGCCAGATACTTTAAAAGGGATTGAATGTAATTGATTGCATCTACATTCCCAACTACCACAACCTAATTTTATTGGTATAACATTCAGATAAGCACTATTAGTCGCTTTATCAATTGCATTTCTCATTTGAGAAGCTTTCCCCTTACCTATTCCAAACCAGCCATTTTCATTTCCTACCGCCACTAGTGCATCAAATCTTGTCATTTCACCTGCATCTGTTTGTTTTTGAACGATTCCTACATGAACTACTTGGCTTTTCATATCAGGAAGTAATTGTTTTACAATTTCTGATTCTTGAATTCGCATACCATTTTCAAAAACCTGTTCCATAGAAGATATTTTACCACCAGCAACTAGCATACCCAACGTAGTTCTTGGTTTCCATTCAACATTTTGTTTTTCTTGTCTAGAAGATTGATAACGACTCATCTAATTAGATCTCCTTATAAGATTTTTATCTGACCCAAGTTTATTATTCTCTTTTGTCAAATTTTGAATGTCAAGTCCTATAATTTTTTCCTTGAATTCATCAAAGTGTTTTTTATAATTCTCTGGATTCAAACCCTTCTTTATGATATTAGAAAATCGTTTATTATAAATTTCAGTATCATTTTTTAAACTTGATGCGTAGTTAGCTATATGTTCACCTGAGATTCGCTCGCTGTTAGGAAAAGAATCTTCTGAAGATGGTATTTCTAACCCACTGTCGATAATACCTTTCAAGCAGGCTGATAATCTTTCGGTATATGTACCTTTACCAGTATAGAGGATAGCATTATCAATCCCCTTGGATTTCGCTTTTTTCCCTAATAATAACCCTGTCAAATAACAAGCGGGAAGAGAATTTAATGAACCCTTCCATCCTAGTATTGCTAAATTTGTACTATGAGCTGAAGTAATCACTTTATCTCCAGTAATAGAAGGTTCTAATAATTGTGTTAAAACATTCTGATTTGTAATTTTTATAGTAATAAATCTTCTTTTACTTAATAATAGAGAAGAGCGCTTATGATAATTTGTTTTCCTTTCTCTTATTCTTTTTAATGTATGTATATAATTCATCACGGATCTTTCTCCAATTTTTTTTAATACTAAATGCAAAATTTTACAACACTTATAAACGTTTTATTAAGTAAAATTTTGAAATTTTGTAGGTTTTTCTAAATTACTTATTCTATTTGCAATTAGTGCGGCATAAGCACCAGCGCCTATCCCATTATCAATATTTACGACGGTTAATCCAATTGAACAGCTCTGAAGCATTGAGCAGAGGGCAGCTATACCATGAGAACCAAAACCATAACCTACAGAAGTAGGAACTCCAATAACAGGAATATTTACACATGATGATATCAAAGAAGCTAGTGCCCCTTCCATCCCTGCAACAACTACTAACGCTTGTACATTTTCTAAAAGCATTTTCTCAAGTGTTGGAAATACTCGATGAATTCCAGCAATACCTACATCATATGAAATAATTGAGTCACAATTCATTGCTTTTGCCATTAACCTGGCTTCCTCTGCTATGCCTATATCAGAAGTTCCCCCAGAAATTACTCCTATTTTATAAGTATTGAATTGAAATGAAGTATTTGTAGATATGAGCATTGTAGAACTATTTTTTCCAATTTCAAGATAGAACTTCTTTTTATTTACAAAAGCTTTTATTTTTTTAATATGTTCCTTCTGAATTTTACTTATAACTACTGTCCTATTTTTTCCTAGAACATTAGATATTATTCTATTAATATCAGAGGAATTTTTTCCTGCAGCAAAAATAACTTCCGGAATTCCTTTTCTGAAACTTCTGTTAATATCTAATTTTGCAATATTTTTTCCTACATTTTGAATATAAGAAGTAGTAATGTACCTTTTTAATTCGTTTATCGAAATGTTACCGTTATTATATTCTTTTAATAATTCTTCAAAATCCATTATCTTATGTATTGGTAAATTTTATTGCCTCTTTTACACTGTTAACGCCCATATCAAAAATTTTTCTTTCAAATTCATTTAGCTTTAACTCTATGATTTTTTCAATACCATTTGATCCTAATACTGCAGGAACTCCTATACACAAATCAGAAACTTCATATTCGCCATCTAAATAAGCAGAAACAGGTATAACTTGTTTTTTATTTTTTTTAATACTCTCGACCATAGTTGCTACTGCATTTCCAGGTGCATAAACTGTTGCTCCTTTTAATTTTATAACTTCTGCGGCTACCTTTTTTGTTTTTTCCACAATATCTTGTGACTGCCCTTCAGATAAAAATTCAGTTAGTGGAATACCACCAACAGAAGAGAACCGAATTAATGGTAACATATTTTCGCCATGTTCACTTATTACCATAGATTGAATAGATTTTCTTGAGAAGCCAGTAACATCATGAATAAAACTTTTAAACCTAGATAAGTCAAGCATACCTCCCATTCCGATCACCTTATTTTTCTTAAATCCAGTAGTTTTTAACGCAATGTAAGTCATTGGATCTAATGGATTGGTAACGACAATTACTGTCGAATTAGGTGAATGAATTGCAATTTTGTTTGAAACATCTTTTACGATACCAGCATTTGTATTCAATAAATCCATTCTAGTCATTCCTGGCTTTCTACCTATTCCAGCAACAAGTACAATAAAGTCTGAATTAGTCATATCTTCATATCTATTGGTTCCTTTTATTTTAGCGTCTATCCCAAGTTCGGATAACTGGTGATTTATATCCATTGCTTCGCCTTGTGGTAGTCCTTCAATTACATCCAATAATAAAATATTATCTAATTCCCTAAGTCCACAATTTAATGCAACTGATGCTCCTACCCTACCTGCTCCTATTATTGTAATTGTCATAGAATGAATTATTTATAGATAAATTATAAGTTTACTAAAATGTGAATTTATAATGAATAATTTTTAAGGAAAATCCAATTAAAAATAAGTAGTTTTAATTTATGTACAGTAGTTATTGTAACCAACAGTATAATGTATAAAAAAATTACAATAATTGACTCTCAACTTGCTGGCTTATCAGGAGATATGATATTATCAGCATTAATAGATTTAGGAGCAGATAAAAAAAAAGTATTAGATGTAATATACAAATGTGAAAACTTTATTCCTGGAAGTAAAATAAAAGATGCTAAATTTGAGAAAGTAAATTCTAATGGATTTGAAGCTACACGATTTTATTTTGATTACGAAGAGAAAAATTATACTAGAAAAGGAACCGACATGATAAGCGATTTGAAAAAGGTTATCGAACATATAGATTTAAATCAAAGATCGGAATTTTTTATATTAAACTCAATTAAAACTTTAATTAATGCAGAAGCAAAACTTCATGGAAAACATAAAAATAAAGTTCATCTTCACGAAGCATCTGGTATTGATACATTTGTTGATTTAATTGGTTGCGCTATTGCATTAGAAGATCTAAAGATATTTGATTCAAAAATATTTTCAACTTATATTTGTATAGGAAATGGTTTTACTACCTTTTCTCATGGAACAATTCCAAATCCAACAAATGCAGTTTTAGAAATTTTTAGAGGAAAATCATTTGTTTTAATTGGGAATGATCTCGGAGAGGTTACTACTCCAACAGGTGCAGCAATATTAGTTAACCTATCTTCTGATTGTATTAAGTACTATCCTCCTTTTATTCCTGAAAAAGTAGGATTAGGATTAGGAGAGAAAACCTTAAAAAATAGACCCAATATTCTCAGGATAGTCCTAGGAAAGGATCCTGTTAATGTTAATTTCAACGATGACAAAATGTTTTTAATCGAAACGAATATTGATGATATTGACGGAGAAATAATCGGTAATCTTATTCAAGTTTTGATGAACTCAGGAGCGAGAGATGTAACTGTTATTCCTGGAATAACAAAAAAAAATCGACCGGTTAACATAATAAGAATTCTTTCTGATAGCTTTATGATGGAAACTCTTATTGATAGATTGTTTCAAGAAACTGGAACATCAGGAATAAGGGTTAATGAAATTAATAGAATATCACTGCAAAGGAGTATTGTAAATATGCAAATAATCATTAAAAAATCTAGATATAACATCAAAGTAAAAATAACTAAGGATCTAAGTAACAATATTGTCAATATCAAACCTGAATTTGATGATCTAAAAAAGATTTCAGAAAATGAGAATAGTTCATTAAAAAAAATTCATGATTTGGTGATGTATCAAATTTACAAAAAATTTAAGGGGAGTAAGTATGAGTAGCGAAAAAAATTTGTTGCAATTACAATATTGGTTTAAAACTAATACAAAAGGAAATATATTTATTGCACTCTCAGGAGGTGTCGATAGTGCAGTAGTGGCATTTGCAGCAAAAACAGCGATAGGTGAAAAAGCAATAGCAATTACTGCAAATTATATGACTTTGTCACAATTTGAACTTGAAGATGCTAAAAGAGTTGCAAAAGAAATAGGAATCAAACATGTAATAATCGAGTATAATGAATTGGAAGATCCTAACTTTGTTAAAAACGATTTACAGAGATGTTATTACTGTAGAAAGAGCTTAGGAGAACACATCAAAGCTCATATAGAAAAATACCAAATTACAGATATTATTGATGGGACGCATCTCGATGATATTAATGAATATCGTCCTGGTTTGATAGCCTTGAAAGAACACAATGTCAAAAGTCCTTTATTAGAATTAAAAATAGGTAAAAAGGAAGTTAGGGAAATTGCAAGAAAATACACAGTAAGTGTAGCTGATAAACCTTCCAATTCATGTTTAGCATCTAGAATTCCATTTGGTATAGATATTACCCAGGAAAGCTTAAAAAAAATTGAATTATCAGAGGAAAAAGTCAAAGAAATATTCAAAGTTAGACAGGTAAGGGTAAGAGATCATGGCGACATAGCAAGAATAGAAATAGCAAGCAACGAAATGAAAAAAATGTTTGATATACAGAAACTTAATCAAATTGATGCAGAATTAAAAAGAATAGGATTCAGGTTTGTATCTCTGGATTTAACAGGATATAAATCTGGAAAGCTAATCGTGATTAATGATTGATTAAAAAGAAATATGATAATTTAATTTATTTAGATAATGCTGCCTCAACACCTGTACTTCAGGAAATAATTGACGAAATGCTACCTTATCTAGGTAATTTATTTGGTAATCCATCTTCAATTCATACATATGGAATAAAATCTAAAATTGCAATTCAACTCGCAAGAAAAAAGGTTGCAATGTTAATAGGAGCCAAACCAAGTGAGATCTATTTTACATCTGGTGGTACTGAAGCAGATAATTTAGCTATAAAAGGAATATGTAAAAGTATTTTCCTTAATCAAAAGAAAAAGAATCATATAATTACTACTTCTATTGAACATGAAGCTATTTTACAAACCTGTCAAAATTTAGAAAAAGAAGGATTCGATGTTTCATATTTGAAGGTAGATAGAAAAGGTAGGATCGTTATAAATGACCTAAAAACATGTCTTAACGAGAAGACAAGGTTAGTTAGCATAATGCTGGCCAATAATGAAATTGGGACGATTCAACCTATTAGAGAATTATGCAAAATAGTTCATAATTTTGATGAAAAAATAATATTTCATTCTGATGCAGTTCAAGCTGCTGGGAAATTATCAATAAATGTTAAAGAATTAGATATTGATGCATTATCATTGTCATCTCATAAAATAAACGGCCCAAAAGGCATAGGGGCATTATACATACGGAATCAAGTAAAATTCGAACCGATACTACATGGAGGTGGACAAGAAATGAATTTGCGATCAGGGACCGAAAATGTACATGGTATTGTTGGTTTTGGTAAAGCCTGTGAGATAAGCCTAAGAAACCTAAAACAAAATTCTCAATATATGTCTTATTTAAGAGATTTTTTAATTGAAAAGATCAAAAATGAGATCCCTAATAATAATTTAAATGGTCCTTTAGAAGATAGACTGCCAAACAATGTCAATTTCACATTTTTTGGTATAAACGGTGAAGATTTATTGATAAAATTAAATGAGTATGGGGTACAAGCATCCACCGGTTCTGCTTGTTCTATTAACCGTCAGAAAGAATCTCATGTTCTAAAAGCAATAGGTCTCGACTATGAAGACATTTCTGGTTCTATTAGATTTTCGTTGGGAATCCAGAATACTGTTGAAGAGATAGAAAAAACTGTTATAATATTAAAAAATAGTATTTCTCAGCTCTCCAAAGTATCACCATTGAAACAAAAATACAATTTATGAGAAATTTTAATATTAAGTTAAATAAGATTATTATATAAATGTCAAACTTTGTAAACACACCAAACGTTGGTGATAATGCACCTGATTTTGAATTGGTTAATGAGGAAATGAAAAGGGTAAAATTAAGCGAAATAAATGATAAAAAGATAATCCTTGCATTTTTCCCTGCTGCAGATTCTCCAGTATGTACTAATGAAATGTGTAATTTTAGGGATCGGTTAAGTGATTTAAATAGCAAGAATGCTCAAGTAATAGGAATATCCATTGATGGTCCTTTTGCTAATAAATTTTTTAAAGAACATCATCAATTAAACTTTCCATTGTTAAGTGACTATAATAGAGAAGTAATTAAGAAATATGATGTAGTGATGAAAGATCTAGCAACGCTTAAAGATTACAATGCTGCTAAAAGAGCCATTTTTATTTTAGATAACGATAAAAAAATAACTTATCGATGGATTTCAGATAATCCCCTTATTGAGCCAGACTATAAAGAAATCATAACCAATCTCCAGCAGAAAAAAGTTTAATATCGAAAAAATAAATCACGTTTGCTACTCTATTACTGCGACAACCTCGTTTCTGGCTACAGTTGATCCTTCACTTACATTGATTTCCTTTACAACCCCATTTTTATTAGATTTTATAGCAATTTGCATTTTCATAGATTCAAGAACTATTAATGGATCACCTTCCTTTAT
>DATFCH010000225.1:0-12289 GCA_035253345.1 Nitrososphaeraceae archaeon | reverse complement strand
AAGGTGATTCGATCCACATAAACTTTCTTTGTAAGGTTGTAGTATAGATTTTTTTCCAATCTAACTCAACATCATCTAACCAATTTTTCATAACTCTTGGATCGATATAATTTCTTAATGATGTTCCCAAATTATAATCACGTGTTTCATTTTGTAATTTTAACTGGTATTGAATTTTTTCGATACGAGATTCTAATTTTTCTTTTTGCTTTTCTGTTTTCCATTTTTTTGAATCTATATCATTTCTTATTTTCTGTATTACTTCTTTTTTTTTGTTAATTGATTCGTTAAATCTTTCTAAGGCTTTTTTGCTTGCTGGATTATTAGGATCAATCCCTTTTTTATGATTACAGGCAATGGCCGCTTTTAAATTTGCAATTCTCGCAACATAAATTTTTTTAGGTTCAGATGCCAATTTATTTACGACTATTGGGGGATTTTTCAATGCCTCTCTCACTATTTTCGTAGCAAGATATGTTCTGAATACTTTTGCGGTTAATCCAGGAACATTTGTAGGATCAATTTTTCGTAAAAAGGCATTGACTTTTGAAGAATTTATGTTATCAAAAATTTCACTATCATGTTGTTTATTTTTCATAAATAATTTAAGATTATCTGATAATCCTTTTGTGTCTGTAGAATTAATTTCTATAGTTTTTTGCCATGGTACACTATCTTTTCCAAGAAAATTAAATTCTATGTACTCTTTACCATTTTTTTCTGGAAATCTAATATGCTCAACCCTTAGAGTAGATGCCCCGACAGTATCTGCTTCATCTTTGTCCTTTTCATCACCAACTCTCATAGCTAATTTAAGTATTAGAAAACAAACTGTTGCAATTTTTCGCTGATTTAGATCTTTCGAATGAATCATTTTGTTAATAATTTCCTTTTGAACTTTGGCTGCAAATTTTTCTAATTTTATTGCTTTATCATATTTTTCTCTATCATTATTTTGTTTTAAAAATGCCGAATCATGTAACCAGACATATTTTCTTTTTTCTGTTAATTTTTCTATCCAAGTTGCAAGCCATGTAGATGAATGATCATGGACAATGCTTTTCCATGCACCCTCAGGAACAGAAGCATCTTCTCCCAAATTTAAGATTACATCCTGTTGTGTTATTCGAGGTTTCCATCTACCACGAAGAGGATGGAGGCCTCTTCCCATAAACAATCCTGGGGGTTCGATTAGCCAGTTTCCCACCTCTACTTCAAATCCATCTACTCGTGCCTTTCCATAAAATTGCTTAAGCTTTTCTTTTTCCTGTTTCTTAATATCTAACAACCTCTTTCGTTCTTCTTTGGTTAGGCTTCGGAGTCGTTCTTTTTCTAATATCTTTTGTTTAGTTTCATTGTCAACAAATTTAAAAATATCAGAAAAATCAATTTCATTAATGCTCCTTATATTTTGGAATTGTTGAGGTAAAACCTTTTTTAAATCGTTCAAGAAATTACTCTGGAAGAGAGAATCTTTTATATAATGAGTATCTTTCTTTTTTGCCCATGCATAAACTATTTCCTCTTGTTCGGTATTCAGAATTATTTTTTCACTATTAATACAAATACTTAATCCTATTAAACGATGAGATGGAGGAAAAGCTACACCATTATGCTCCAAAGATTTCCATTTGCAAGTTTTTTCCTGAGAGTTTGACACCAAATAATTACAAATTTAATGGTCGTATTTTACTATTGATAAATCTTACCAATAACAAAGCTATTCATCTATACAAACATTCAATAGAAAGGAATTGTTATAATTATTCGCTTTTTTTGTATCTGAATCTATCTAGTTTAATCAGTTCATGATAGGAACCAAAGTTCTGAGGATCTGTTCGATCAAGCAACTCTTCATTCATATAATTATCTTTTGAAAAAATTTTTAAGATTTCGTAAGATGATGATCTTTGTGCTGGTGTTTTTCCAATATCATAAACAAGTTTTCGAATTTCTCTTGGTTTTAGTAATTGACCAAAAGAAGCACCTGCTGATGTTGAAATACTTTCATTGATTAAAGTACCACCAAAATCATTCACTCCTGCATCCAATAAGATCTGTGCCAATCTTGGACCTTCCTTTACCCACGATACTTGAATATTGTCAATTTGATTGAAAAGAAAAATTCTAGATATTGCATGTATTTTTATTACATCTCCTCCCGTAGGACCTTTTCTTAAATTGTTGACAAGGTTTTTATTATACATAGGGGCTTCACTATGAACAAAACTTAATGGAACAAACTCTGTGAATCCTTTTGTCTCTTTTTGTATATTTCTTAAGATTGAAAGATGTTTTACTATATCAGAATAGGTTTCCAAATGTCCATACATAATAGTAGAAGTAGATTTAATTCCTATAGAATGCGCATATTTAATGATTTTTATCCAGTCTTTTACAGATATTCTGCCCGGAGAAATTATATCCCTTATTTTTTGATCTAAGATTTCTGCAGCAGTACCAGGAATGCTGTCTAATCCTGCTTCCTTAAGCATTTGGAGATAAAGTTCTATAGAACAATTAGATCTTTTGGCACCGTATAGAATTTCTTCAGGAGAAAATGCATGTAAATGAACGTTGGGAAGCTCTTTTTTAATAGATTTACAAATATCAATATACAAATTACCGTCCATTTTTGGTGGAAGCCCAGCTTGAATGCATATTTCCGTTGCACCAAATTTTTCTGCTTCTTTTGCTCTTCTTATTATTTCAGAAATAGGTAGAAAATACCCTTCTTCTTCTCTAAAATCTCTACTGAATGCACAGAAACCGCATCGTTTAATACAAACATTTGTGAAATTTATATTTCGGTTAACTACATATGTGACCAGATTTCCTTTTTTTCTTTTACAAAGATAATTGGCAACAGTAACAATTAAATTCAATTCTAATCCGTTTGAATTGAATAATTCTATTACATCTAATTCTGAGACAGTTTTTCCATCAATTGCTCTCTCTAATATATTTGAAATAATCGGATCTATATTTTTAAGAAAACTATCAAATTTCAACTGTATAGTCCTCTTTCACTAGCCTGTCCACATCAACAATATTTTCAATTTGCTTTCGTAATTCAGCAGAAATAAATCCTTCTTTTTCAATGTATTCAGGATATATTGGCAATCTGGCACGTAACCTTTGATGCTTTGATTCAGTAACATTCTTTAGTTCATTTATTTTTGGCCATGAAAATTCAGGGTTTACATGATCAATTGTTACAGGCGATATACCTCCCCAATCATTGATTCCGGCATCAATGAATTTGCCATAATACCAAGGAGATAGATTAGGTGGTATTTGAATATTCATTTCAGGCATTATCAAACGTGCCAATGATACTATTTTTAGAAAATATTCTTGTGATGGGGATGAGATATTTTGCATTTTTGTGTTTATTTTGGGTTGAAAATTTTGCAATATAATTTCCTGAATATTTCCAAATTCGTTTTGTATTTGTTTAAGTAGAAAAATATCACTTAATATTTCTTCTTTAGTCTCGCCAATTCCTATTAAAAGACCAGTAGTTATAGGTATTTTCAATTTTCCTGCATTCTTAATCACTTCTATTCTATTTTTTGGATTTTTACTGGGTGCAAACTCATGGGCCATACCTTTCTGTAAAAGTCTTTCACTAGAAGATTCTAGCATTAATCCTAAGCTTACATTATACTGTTTAAGTAATTTCATTTCTTCTTTTGAAATATTACCTAGGTTAGAATGTGGTAATAGTCCAGTTTCTCGTACAATTTTTTCTGAAATATTAATTACGTAATCAACGAGAGAGCTAAAGCCTTCTTGTTTTATCCATTCTTTGGCTTCTTTATATCGTTCTTCTGGTTTTTCCCCTGAAACTATTAATGCCTCTGTACATCTAAATTGTTTTCCAATTCTTGCTAGATTTAACACTTCTGAAGGCTTCATCATGACAGACGAAGATTCAAATGGATTTTTTCGGTAGGTACAATATGAACAAAAGTCTCTACATAGATTGGTTATATTTATAAATATTTTTCTGGAGTAGGTAATAATATCTTTTTTAAAGTAATTTTTTAAAAATGCGGCTAGATTTAATGTGGGAGTGAATTCGTCATGTTCTAAAAGATAAAGAGCATCAATTTTTGAAAGAGTTTTATTATCTTTACATTTTTGAAGAATTTCATAAAGTGATTTGTCTTTAATAGAAATTTCTGCATTCAACTTGTTAATATAAATATATCAAGTAATTATTTTAATTTTTTTTTATATTATAGGAAACATCATATATTCTAAGTTCAAAAATAAATACATGAGTGAATCTACTACTAATAATAATAATTCTAATACTGATACCGATACAAAATATATCGTTCCGGTAAACTTAAGCGAGAAATCTATGCGGCTCGACGAAAAGGTAAAAAATGAATTAAAAAGTATTGGGATGATGGATGACAAAGGCAAACTTAAATTGAAGGGTGTTAGTCCTAAAATGCTCAAGAGAATGAAAATGGAATCGGTAGACTGCCCTGTTTTACAAAAAGAAATCTCTTTTATACCTTGTTACGTTTGCAAGAACTTTCATAGTAGAATATCAGGTAAAGTATATTGCCGTGGTGAACCCCTATAATTATTTGAATAAAATTAAGGGATTTTATTGTCAGATATCAAAGAAATAGGGATAACAACTAAAAAAAATGCAGACTTTAGTGAATGGTATACCCAAGTTGTGACAAAAGCAGGTTTAATTGATTATTCTCCTGTTAAAGGTTTTATCATTCTTATGCCCTATGGATATAGAATTTGGGAAATAATTAAAGAAAATTTGGATAAAAGATTAAAGGAATATGGTCATGAGAATGGGTTTCTTCCTATATTGATTCCTGAAAGTCTTTTAACTAAGGAAAAAAATCATTTCAAGGGATTTAATCCAGAGGTATTTTGGGTTTCCAAAGCTGGGAATAACGAATTAACCGACAAATTAGCAGTGAGGCCTACATCAGAAACTCTAGCTTATCACATCTTCTCAAAATGGATACGAAGTTATCGAGATCTTCCATTGAAGATAAATTTTTGGAATTCTGCATTAAGAGCAGAAATAAAAGCTACAAAGCCATTGATTAGGAATTCTGAATTTCTCTGGCAAGAAGGACATACTGTACATGAAAATAGTCAAAAAGCTGAAGAAG
This sequence comes from Nitrososphaeraceae archaeon, assembly GCA_035253345.1. Lineage (GTDB taxonomy): Archaea > Thermoproteota > Nitrososphaeria > Nitrososphaerales > Nitrososphaeraceae > TH1177. Next base: position 7,127 of record DATFCH010000225.1, on the reverse strand, counting down.
AGGTTTTCTTGATATTAAAGCTTTATCAGGATATTATAGAAAATTTTCTTGCAATCCCCACTTTCAAAGGATTAAAAACTGATAAAGAAAAATTTGTGGGAGCTTCATACACTACAACACTTGAATCACTTATGCCAGATGGTAAAGCATTGCAAATGGCTACATCTCATAACTTGGGTCAAAATTTTGCAAAACCTTTTGAAATACGATTTTTAGATCGTGATTCAAAACATTATTTTGGATGGCAAACATCTTGGGGTTTGTCTTGGCGTGTAATTGGTGCGTTAATTATGATGCATGGAGATGATAAAGGATTGATATTACCACCTAAAATCGCTCCAATTCAGGTTGTAATCGTACCAATCTTCAAGAATAAAGATCGAGATATAGTTATCGAGGAATCAAAAAATCTATTAAATGAATTAAAACACAAAGAAGTAAGAGTTTTACTAGATGACAGAGAGGAATACACAGCTGGATGGAAATTTAATGATTGGGAGATAAAAGGAATACCATTGAGAATTAATATTGGTCTAAGAGACATAAAAAATGAAAAAGTTGAGCTGGTAAGAAGAGATACTGGAGAAAAAATAGTCATAGACAGAAAGGCTTGTGCTGACCGTGTTGATTTTTTGCTTTCATTAATCCAAAACTTTCTATACGATACTGCAAAAGAGAGACAAAATAGAGATACTATAAATATATCGAACTACAACGAAATGAAGAGTATTCTAAAAGATAAAGGTGGATTTATTCTTGCTGGATGGTGCGAAAAAGAGGAATGTGAAAACAATATAAAAAATGAAACAGGGGCAGATATACGACTAATCCAATTTGATAAATCAGATTCAAAAGTTAAATGCATTTATTGCAATTCTGATTCGAAAAAAACGGTTATATTTGCAAAGGCATATTAATAACTCAACCATATTCATATTTTATATTTCATATTTTTCCTAAAATTTAAAAATTTGAGAAAATAATTTTAATTACTGATGATTTGATTAAAATTATTGACTTAAATTACACATAAAATAATTAAACTGGAGGGTTATTATTTGGACGGAATTAATGACATACTCTCCCTTTTTGACTTTGGATATCAAGAGTATGGATATATTGGTATTTTGATTTTTACTTTTCTTGCTAGTATAATCCCTCTTATTCCTGTTCCATATTTTCCTATACTATTTACAGCTGGAATAAATCAAAATCTGGATCCTCATTTGATATCCTTATCAAGTGCATTGGGAGCAGTAATTGCAAAGTTAATTATTTTTTACGGCAGTTATTATGGAAGAAATATTTTAAGTTCAAAAACAAAAAAACGTATGCTTCCACTACAAAAACTACTATCTAAATACGGAGGTGCTGGAGCGTTTACTGCAGCTTTGACACCCATTCCGGATGATCTAGTTTATATTCCCCTAGGATTATCGAAATATAATCCTGCAAAATTTGCAATAGCTACTTTCACTGGAAAATTTATACAAAATGAATTTATTGTTTTTGGTAGTGTTTTTTTTGGAAGACCAGTAGTAGATCTGTTGACTTCAAACAATACTGATCCAATCTATCTCTATATAGGTATTATTGTTAGTGTTAGTATATTGATTTTGATAATAATATTATATCTTAGAATTGATTGGGGAAAGATTATTGGAAGATGGTTTCCTTGGACGTTGGATAATACTGAAAATGGCAACAGTGAATCTATAAATAAAAAATAATCACATTTTGCAATTTAAAGAAATACACACTAGTTTGAATGGAGGAATTAGGGATTGAAGAATGAAAGTTTTTATTATGAATTATCCAAAAAGTTCAGTTTAAGAAAAAAGGATCTTATTTTTCCTTTGTTCGTTCAGGAGAATAAAAATTCTAAAGAGTTTTCATCTATTCCTGGTATTTTCAAAATATCTTATAATAATCTTCTACCTGTAGTTGAGGAAATTGCTGAAAGCGGTATACGTTATCTTATTCTTTTTGGAATTCCCATGTTTAGAGATAATAGAGCAAAGTCTTCAATGTCCAAAAACGGTATAGTACAAAAATCTCTAAAACTAATTAAGTCAAATTTTGATGGTAAAATTACACTTATTTCAGACATTTGTGTCTGTCAATATAATAAAACTGGACATTGTGGAATTTTTCAAAAAGATGGAAAATTCGTTGATAACGATTTAACCATTGACATCTTATCTAAGATCGCATTAAGTCATGCTGAAGCAGGAGTAGATATTGTAGCTCCATCTGCGATGATGGATGGACAGGTTGGAAAAATCAGAAAAACACTCGATATCAAAGGATATAATAAAATAAAGATTCTCTCGTTTTCTGCAAAACAATCTACTTCATTGTATAAACCGTTTAGATCAGAAACCTTTTTTGATATTACCGCCAATGAGATAGATAAATCGACATACCAAGTTTCATATAATAATCCTAGACAGGTTCAAAGAGAGGTCGAAATGGATATTATTGAGGGAGCTGATATGGTATTGATTAAGCCTGCTTTCTCATCCCTTGATCTAATTTACCAAGTTAAAAAATTTTGTCAAAATCCCATAGTCGTTCAGGTTGTTTCAGGTGAATACGCCATGATAAAAGCTGCTTCCAAATTAGGTTTATTGGATGAAAATCATTTTGTTATAAATATGATTTCTTCCTTAAAAAGAGCAGGCGCTGATAAAATTATGTCATACTCTTCTCTTAGTATCTCCAAGTATTTTTTATAATAATCATGTAATTTTGATACGAGTCACAATTATATATAATAAGTACATCAAAAAACTATCCCGCGATAGCTCAGCCTGGTAGAGCTTTCGGCTGTAGTAGTTGGCTAAAGAGCTAACCCAAAAATCAGCCTACCATGCTAACATCCATTCAGAAACCGAATTGTCGCAGGCTCAAACAAAAAAACTAATCACTTTTTTGGAGCAAATCCTGCTCGCGGGATACAAAAGTTTATGGATTGAAAACAGCTCTCCCTATTATTTTTCTATTTTTTAGATCTTCTAATGCAGTATTTGCCTCTTCTAGTTTATACTGTTTAGATACGACAGAATTAATTTTTCCGTTCTTAAATAATGACACAAGTTCTACTAAGTCGTTAAACCCTCCCGTATAGGCTCCAGTAATATTGAAAGCCCGAAGAGGAACAAGTGGTAGATTCAGATCTAATGACCCACCAAATAAACCGACCATGATATATCTACCCCGTTTTCTCAATACCTCGATGGCAGTAGATGCGGTTTTGTTATTATTTACAAAATCTACCAAGACTTCACAACCAAATCCATTAGTCATATCTTTTAGTGTCTTTATAGGATCTGAAGTCATTGAGTTAACAGTTAAATTAGCTCCGTATTTTTTAGCCTCTATTAATTTATTGTCATCTACGTCCATAACAATAATATTAGCATTTGTTATAGCCTTTGCAATCTGAACTGCCATTAAGCCTAATCCTCCTGCTCCAATTATCACTAAATTCTCTCCAGGTAGTGCTGACGACTTTTTAATTGCAGTATATGCAGTCAGCCCAGAGCAAGCAAGTGAAGCAGATGAGTTGAAATCTATATCATGTAATTTAATAAGATATTTGTAGTTGGGAACTAGTATAAGATCTGAATATCCCCCATCTTGGTATATTCCTAATGTTTGTGGTGCTTCGCATAGATGCTCTTCCCCAGCTTTACATGATCGACATATTCCATCACCTATCCATGGATAGACAAGTACTTCATCACCTCTTTGAAAATTTAATACTGATTCCCCAATATCTTCTATGATTCCTGAAACTTCATGTCCAGGTGTTAAAGGAAAATGGACTCCTCTGTCTTCAACCTTCATAAATTTTCCTCCTGCTCCCATATAACCACCTTCCCATAGATGTAAATCACTATGACAAATTCCTGCAGCTTTCACTTTAACTAAAACCTCTGCCTCCTTTGGCTTTGGTACCTTTAAATCTTCGATTACTAGATGTTCTTTAGTTTTTATTATCCTTGCAGATTTCATATTTTATTCAAATTATATGGATAATAAAAATTGAAAAGTAAAATTAATAATGTTAGATATTAGATGAGCTGGAAAATGTATTTATTTAGATTTTATTTTATATATTAACTAAATCAACACCAATGAGGTATAGGAAGAGCCGTCTGATACAATGTATATGAAGAAGATTATGAGTTACTGAGGTGTTGAACTCAGAAAGCAATATTTGTAAATATTACAAACTAATTTGTCTCGATTAATTGTCACATGTTTTTTTATTTATTCTAATTGAAAACTACTCAGGAATAATGGGGGTTTATTTGATCTAAATGAAGAATCGTGCAAACATAGAAGTAATTGCAGCAATTCTTCGTTGTGCAAGATATACATGGGAGTATCAAACTGCTATAATGAATAAGGCTTCAGTTTCCCATTCTCAAGTTATTCGTTACCTTTCATTAGCTATTAAAAGTGGTTTAATCGAATATTCAAATTCGATCCGATCATATAAAACCACTCAAAGTGGGTTTATTTTTCTTGACAATCACGATAAATTGGTAAAATTAATTCCTGAAATTGCAGACCCTTCAAATAAATCAGAAAATAAAAACATTTTTTAATTCTTGGCGATATTTTAAATAACTATCTTTCAATTTGACCATTATATTTGAAAGTAGCTTGTTTATTTTCTGGTGGAAAAGATAGTACATTTTCTTTATATTTAGCTAAACGAATGGGTCTATCTATCGAATGTCTCTTGACTTTAATTCCTTACTCGCCGGAGAGTTATTTATTTCATTATCCAAATATATGGATAACTTCTATTCAGTCACAAGCTTTAGAAATTCCTATTATTACAAAAAAAATTCAATCATCTTCGATCGACGATGAAGACGGATATTTATATAATCTGATCAAAATCGCGATAAAGGATTATCAAATAGAAGGGATCGTTCATGGTGGAATAAGTTCAAATTTTCAAAGAAATAAATTTTATGATATTTGCAAAAAACTTAGCTTAGAATTAATTTCTCCATTATGGGAAGTTAATCAATTTGAATATATGAATAGTTTATTAAATAATAATTTTCTGGTAAAAATTGTAGGAATATCAGCTATGGGACTCGAGTCAAAGTGGCTTGGAATTAACTTAGATTCTATAAATCTACAAATTCTGAATAATTTAAGTAAGAAATATGGATTTAATTTGTCTTTTGAAGGTGGTGAAGCTGAAACTTTAGTTTTAGATTGTCCCATATTCAAAAAAAAATTAGAAATTCTCAAATCTAATACATTCTGGGATGGCCAAAGAGGGATACTAGAAATATCGGATATTATTTTAATAGATAAAGTAAATGTTAGATAATCTTAGAACTGGCCTAAGAAGTGCTTTAAAAAAAATAGTTGGCGCCTCTGATATAAACGAAGAACTGATCGATTCTTTGTGTAAAGATATTCAAAGATCGATGTTACAGGCAGATGTTAATGTTAGGCTGGTTCTGACTATAACTAGAAATCTCAAACAACGCGCATTGAATGAACAGCCCCCTAAAGGTTTGACAAAGAAAGATCATATTATTACCATTCTATATAATGAAATTTCTTCACTTTTGGGTTATAGTGGTGACAAAATTCTTAATATAGAAAAAACTCATTCTATCCAAGAAGATTCATTTAATTTTCAACCAGGAAAAAAAAATGTAATATTGATGTTGGGAATTCAAGGCAGTGGCAAAACAACCTGTACGGTTAAAGTTGCTCGATGGTTATCAAAGCATGGGTACAAAGTCGGGATCATTGGTGCAGATACATGGCGTCCTGGTGCTTTAACCCAATTGAAAATGAATTGTATTAAAATTAAAGTGGAAGTCTACGGTGAAGAAGGAACCAAGGATCCAATTTTAATAGTAAAAAATGGTTTAAAATATTATGATTCTCAAGACTATGATATAATAATTATCGATACAGCAGGAAGACATAAAGAAGAATCTAGTTTGCTTGAAGAGATGAATCAAATGCACAAGGTTGCAGGACCCGATCTTGTCCTTTTAGTAATAGATGGAACCATAGGCCAACAAGCTTATAATCAAGCTAAAGCTTTCCATGATGCTGCTCCAATTGGAGGTATAGTTGTAACAAAATTAGATGGAACGGCAAAAGGAGGTGGTGCTCTAGCTGCCTCGGCAGCCACAGGAGCAAAGATTGTCTTTATTGGTACAGGAGAACGTTTAGATGATCTAGAATTATTTTCGCCTACGCGATTCGTTGGACGATTATTAGGGATGGGTGATATCAAAGCACTGTTGGATATGGCAAAAAATCTAGAATTAGAAGCAGACGAAAATCAAGCAAAGAGACTTTTGGGTGGCAAAATGACGATTGAGGATTTTTATTCCCAAATGGAAAATGTGAGTAAGATGGGATTTAGAAATGTTATAGAAAATTTGCCGGGTTTGTCTGGGATGGTAAAAGATGAGCAATTAGACGTATTACAAGGAAAAATCGAGAAATGGCGCTTCGTGATTCAATCAATGACGAAGGATGAGAAAAAAGATCCTAATAGTATTAATGATTCCAGGAGAAAACGTATTTCCCGTGGGTCGGGAATTACTGAACACGAGGTCAAAGATATGATTAAACAGTATAACAATTCAAAAACCATGATGAAACAGGCAAAAGGGAGACAAATGCATGGGATGTTGAGAAGATTTGGTTTTGGCTAAATCTAAATCATATAAATGTCTAAAAATTTTCAATTTTGATTATTCACTATGTTATTTTTGTTTAAAAAGAAATTTTCCTGATGTTAAATTTAATAAAAATAAAATTAAGAATGATTGTTTTATCTGTCAAGGTATTTTTAATAAGATCAGTGATATTGTAAAAAAAATTTTTTATTTGATAAAATATCAAGAAAAATATGAATATCGTTCATTTTCAATTGGAACTTCCTTACCTTATTTTATGTATGATAAGGAAGACTATATTAGATCATTATATAAGTTAAAAAATATCGAAAATATAAAATCCTCGTTTAATTCTGAAATAAGGAAATATTTTAAGGCATTATCAAAAAAGAAAATAGCGTTGGTAAATCCCGATATAAAAATAGATTTACTTATAACAAA
>DATFCH010000224.1:0-4891 GCA_035253345.1 Nitrososphaeraceae archaeon | reverse complement strand
TAATGACTATAATAATTCCTTAGTTTCTTCTTATTGTAGTTGTATTTAAAAAATCAATAGTACAACTTTAGCTTCAAAAAATCTTTATTGTTTATTCACTTTTTTTATATGAAATTATGTATAGATACAAGCTGTTAAACTTATTGAACATACGATTAATCTAAAGAATGAAGTAAAATTGTTAAATTATGTAAAGCTCAATACAGGTTACGGAAAGAATATGGTCGAAGATATCGAGAATAATAATAAGATCAATTCACGAAAATCACAAGAATATCCCGAAGTTCCTAAAGAAGCAATAGTCAAACCTGAAGATGAAAGACCTTTAAAAACAACAATAACTCCTGAAGAAACGGTAGGAGATGATATATCTAATACTGAGGAGAGCCAGGATACTAGCATTGACATGGATGGAGACGGCAGTCCAGATTGGGATAAATCTACATAATACGATTAATTTTAATGCTTAAACTACTTATGAATTAAGAGATATGAATCAAACCAATTTTTTATTATTTAAATTACATCTTCAAAATATCAATTCAATTCAATAAAAATAAGTTTCTAATAATAAAATCTAAAATACAATCTAGTATACATACAATTGTAGACTCTTGTTTTGGAACCACTATCGGTATTGCATCTCTAATAAAATCACTTTTTAATTTATAGATTGAATGATAAAATATCTTAAGATTGTTTTTTTTATTTCTTCCAATTGATTATTAATTCATCAATTTGTATTGGTGATTGTGTAATATCTAATCCATGTGCATTTTTCAAATGCTGTCTAAATTTTGTAGCCAATGGGTTATTAGATATAGCTAATACTTTGAATGATTGTTCAGGGTCATTGGTTTCATAATTTGCAATTGCAAAATCTTGGTTTTGTTGTTGTGGTATATGTTGAATCCAAACTTGTTCTCGTATTATTCTAGCATCACTAAAAACTTTATCATGTTCTTTGCTATTAACAATAATTTCTTCATTTCCATTTTTTCATCAATTCTATTCCTCCAGGAAGTCTAGAAGCTATAAAACAATAATTTGCGCACATATTATTACAATATTATTTTTTTAATTGAAGAAATATTTTTCTAAAAAGATTTCAATTTTATACTTATTTTTTTATAATCAAGTTATTTCCCATATGTTAATTAATTGATGTTAACAAATCTAAATTATATTATAGTATGATAAACAAATACGGGACAATACCAATTTCTAGGTTACTTCCTTGAAATAATATTCCTAACTATCTATACCAATGCAAACTTGATATTATTTAAAAAATTCCGAAATGTCAGTCTGTCTTGTCTTAGAACGCAGTTGTTTATAGATTTTAAAATTTTGTTTATCTTCAATGGTGCTGCCAAGACTAAAAGGTATCTTATAATCTGCAATAGGAAATGACCTTATTTTATTTTCTAAATTTAGCATATTTGTAAATAATTTAGTAGTCATAGGACCAAAACCAGCATAATGATTGTTTGCTGCTACTATTGATGTTTTAACATTCTTTTCATTCTTTTGTATATCTTTGAAGATATCGGTCCATAATTGTAATTCTTTTGTTCTTTCTTTTTGTATTTTTCCAAAATCGCTTTCATCTATACTTCTATCTCCTATCAACCTCAAATATAAAAAATCTGTAGTAACAACCGGAGGAGTAACTAAAAAATCTTGTTGACTCCATACAAGACAATAATTCCTTTCTTTCAGATAATTATAAAATAGTTCATTGAACCAAGTATGGTGTCTTACTTCTATGGCATATCTAAATGATGGGTCCAAAAGATATTCTAAACTTTTTATCAAATCCAAACCTTCTGCAATCTGTAGAGATGGAGGTAATTGCAAAAGAAATACAAGTATTTTGTCGTATAACGGTTCCATAGCATCATAAAATCTCTCTATATCCTTGTCTACACCTTTCAATCTTTTATCATGAGTAATAACTTTCGGAAATTTTACTGCAAATCTGAAATTATCTGGAGTTCTTTTATTCCAGTTGTTAACCATAAATGCAGAAGGTATTCTATAGAATGTAGAATCTATTTCAACAAATTCAAATATTTGAGAATAGTATGAAAGCCAATATCTATTATCCAAATCTATAGGATAGAATGGTCCTTTCCATCCATCATAACTCCAGCCAGAGCATCCCAGATAATATTCCACTAGTTACCTATAGTAAAAGAAAGAAAAATCTATTTGCTAGAAATGTATTAGTTATTTGTTCTTAATTTAATATATTTGAATTATTATTAGTAAACTTTAAACAATAATTATCTTATCTGTAATGGCTGTGTTAATTTAAGGAAATAGATTTAGCTGTGAATGTCCTATCTCTAATAAATGCTTATTAAATTCATAAGAAATAGAACATCCGCAGTTATAGTAATGTATTCTCTTTATCTATACTTTCTTGGTTTTAAGTCTACGTAATACATCCAAGGCATTAGTAATATTCAGAGATGAGAAAAGAAGTCATATTGCTGTATGGAACTGGATACAAAGAGTTGGTTCTTCTCAAATCAATAAACGTATTGTATGTTTTTATATTTTAAAAATCTCTATATTATTCTACTAATTCAATTTTTTTCTCGTGTTGAGGACTTAAATCTCCTTAAAAATAATAGTACGTGCGCCTTCAAATTCCATTATTGCAATTTCAGCATTTGGCCATGTGAAATCATAATATTTTTTAAAAATTATTTATTTTTTTACAGATTTTAATTTTACTACTTCTTGTGAAAATAATAAACAATAAAATAACAATAACTCCAATTACGTGTGATGTCATATGATTATGACTTTAAAAATATACTTGTTCCTGTAGATGGTTCAGAATTTTCTATGAGAGCATTAAAATATGCAATTCCAATAATGAACAAATTTAATTCTAACTTAATAGCATTACACATTGTACCATCTTCAATAAGATACGATTTTTTTACAAGAGAAAAAAAAATTGAAACAATTTCTCCAATCAATCAAATATTTCAAACTGCATTTACTGAAGCAAAAAAATCTTTTGATGATATTAAAGAAAAACTTGGTGTTGAATTCAAAACAGATGTCATAATTGCAGAAGAATCGATTGTTAAAGAAATAATTGGATATGCGGAACGAGAAAAAATGGATCTGATAATTATTGGAACCCATGGAAAAACTGGATTCAAGAAATTGATATTAGGAAGTGTAGCATCAGGAGTTTTAACATTGGCTCATTGTCCCGTTTTGATTGTAAGATAAACACTATTATATAGAAAAATATTCAATTATTATTTCTATCTTTGGTTAAGAAAATTTTATTATATATTTTCAAATTATTTTTAATTTTAAATCTTATTAAATGTGGAAATAATAGCATTAATCCAAAGTAATGAATCATGACGAATTTGAGATGTAAAACTTAGTATGTTTAGAATACAGGTAGTTGTTTAACTCAAATTAGAGTAAGTATTTCAAAAACTCTATACAATAAAGATTCCATTAGCTAAATAACTATTATACTAGATAAAATAAGTATTTTGTCATTTAAAATAAATATTCGTTCTTCTTATAGCCTAAATGTTATTATGATAAGAAATATATTAAAAAATATGAAGAAATAGCAATGATAATAATTTAAAGCTGATTTCTTATTCCTGAGATTTTTAATTCGTGTTTGTCTTTTGGAATAAATATATTCATATTAATTGTTTTACCATCCATAGTAACTGTTTTATCTTCATATTGTTTTCCATCCAAAAGAATATCTATTTTTTGCTTTGAAGAAATTTGTGGAATTTGAAAGATCGTTGGACCTCCATTTGGATAATATGTTTTGATTTCAAAAATAATACTATCTGAGGAAGGTTCATATCTAAAGCTGCTAATAGCTGAAGCACTTTCTAAACGGAAATTAATATGTTCTCCATTTTCAGTCATCAGTGTAGACATTTGAGGAGCATTGATATCCAATCCTGCACAACTATAGAAGTAAACATCATCCTTTATTGCATCATCAGGAGTAATTTTGTAACTGACTTCTTCACCAGGATAAATTACTGGAAATACGTTACTCTTTACAGAATCTATTTGAGTACCATTGATTGAATGTACCGAAGCATAAACTGCGACATTTTTAATTATATTATTTCCTTTATTTTTTATCGTACCAATTAGAGCTTTTTCGTCGCCTGTAGCAAAATTTGAATAATTCTGTTTTAACTCCATAAAGAATGGTTTTGCTATTTTTTTTGTCTCAATTGGGTATGCTAATCCATTAAATAATTCGTTACTTTTAATAGTAAATTTAAATGGAGCAGCTGTATATGGATATATTACATTAGTAAATGTGTTACTTGTTATTACTGACTGCACATTATCTGGTTTAGTTACATTTACACCTACTTCAACTTTTAAAGGCGTATGTTCCTTATTTTCAACTACGCCAACCAAATTCCAATCCCCGTTTAAATCTTGGAAGATTTTCTGATCCACAATTGAAATAGGAAATTCTCCAAATAATTCAGTAGGAACTAGAATAATTAAATAAAAAAATATAATCAAAGACGGAAATATATATTTATAAGGTGTTATAATGTCCATGACTTGTTAATAATAGTGTAGAATCAAGATAAATTTATTTTCATTGATTCAGCTGTATTAATATAACTAAACAGTGTTAGTTATCAATGTCATATTTCTAAGCTGTTGATTATTAGGTTATTTAAAGCAATGTAATATATACTTTATAATATAATCCTTTATCTATATATTTTTGTTGTAATGTCTACATAATAGTTCTAACGCTTTAGTCATATTTAGAATATAAAAAGTATGGAACCATAATTTTGCTGGTTCAACCATTAATAATATCAATTACATTAAAAAAAAGTTT
>DATFCH010000223.1:0-8777 GCA_035253345.1 Nitrososphaeraceae archaeon | reverse complement strand
GATATCTTTTGTTTTTCTTATTCTTATAAAACTACATATTTCATAAATAAAATTCAATCCAATAATAGACAACAAAAGACGATGAAATGTATATAAATCAGTCTTAATTTTGATATTAATGATATAAAAGTCAAACATATTATCAAATTAGTGACTATGATTTTGTTCATAAACATTTATCAAAAACTGAGCCTTCATGTGAGTAAGTTTACGATGTTTATTTTTAAATAATATGACACAGGTAATTATTTACATAACTTATATGCATTTAAGATGATAAAGTGTATACAAATTAATGACAAAAAGAAATAAAAATACTATTTTAAATGCCTTAGGTATAAAAATTAATCAAAAGTGAATAAATCATCAAAGAATCCTCTTCTTCTATTATAGTAATCATCATTATAGTTTCTTTGATTCTCATGATATTTTTGATAATATTCTTCTTCATACATACTTTGCATATTTGCTATTTTGTCTGTTTCTCCCTTATCTAGCAATACTCCTTTACAAGTTAGACAATAGTCGTTATCGAGATCATACTTTTAGATTCTTATAATGGATATGAGCAATTAGGATACTACATCTTATTATTCACATTAATAATATTATTTATGTCCATTAAGGTATTTGTTTTAAATTTAAAAGAAAATATTCTATTTTTAAAATTTTTGTAAATAGTCATTATATCATTACACTTTTTAAATCTCAAATTTTTTTATATGTAATTAAATTATTTCTTATGAACTACAAAATTGTGTCAAAATATTTCACAACTCTCAGTTTATAATTATCCTTTATTCATCGACTTTTACTGATCTACTTTTTCGAATTTTAAAAAATAAAAAGAATATTGATGTTATTATACCATAAGATGGATAAAATATGGTATTCTTTTGTGTAATGATGTCATTTTATTGGATTTATATTATTTATTGTATTTGGTATTTTCTAAAATAATAAATTCGACTATTTGCTAAACTAAAAGATATCTGAAAGCAGAAAAACCTAAATGTAATATTTCTAAGTAAACTAAAAAGATCCAATTAATTCAAGTATTATCATTTATAAAATAATAAAATGAATGTCTATATCACATTTATCTTTCCCTGCATCCAAGGATGTAAAGTACACCCTAATTCAAATGTACCTACTTTATCGAATTGATATGAAAACACTTCATTTTGCTTTAATAATGAATCAAATAACAATTTGTCTTTACTGGTGACAGTATGAGGTGTTTTATCTTCATTTAACCATGTTATTGTTTCCCCTTTATTTATTATAATTTCATCTGGATTAAATGAGCTATCAGTTCCTGGATGGAAAGACCCCTTTGGAATATGGATAGTTAGTTCAGATTTGTCATTATTATGATCATTTGTTGTTGTTCTAATGTTACTGACAGCCTCCTCTGTCGTTACTGATTTTTTGAAATTTTCTGTATTAGTGTTAAAAGTTGAAATGGATTGTAGGTTTTTGCTATTTATAAGGTTTATAGATTTGACTTCTTCTTGAGCCTTTAGATTATTATTATTGTTTTCAAATTCGGACAAGTGCAAAGTTATGGATAATGTTATGCCTATGACAAGAAAAATACTAAATTTAAGACCTCTGTTATTCATATCATAATAGAGACAATTCTTTTTATTAAATACAAGGTATATGATATAACCATTTGCAATTATCTGTATTACGATTATTGCATATATTCATCAAAGCCGTAAAAATGCTTAGATAATACACAATTCCGATTGTGTTAGTATATTGTTGTGATTCGATAATAGCTAACAGCAAATCTCTTTCATATCCCTGCTTTGACCTTATAGAATAAGAATCATCAAAACAACACTTTCCACATTTTTCTTTTGACTATCTTCTTTTGATAATCAAATAAATATTAACAATTTTTTACTTGCTAGGATTTCCAGAATTCTTGAATAAATATTTCTTTTCTTATCTCTCAATATTACTTTTTTATTGATAGTATGCTAATTAAAATATTTATAAAAAAAAAAAAAAAAAATAAGGAGAATCATTCATAGGAACTTGAAAATAGATTTAAGATATATGTAACCAAACTACTTTATAATATAAATATTAATTATTATTTACATTCGGTAATAGCAGAGAGGAAGCCAATCCATCCTTTAAGCAATTTCTCGCCTTTAGGAGTTATAAAATATTTACTTTTGTTTTCGATTATATTGCTTGATACAAAACCTTCACGAACAAGTCTTTTATCCAAAGCATCTTTTATGGTTCCAGGATTCTTATAAATCTCACCTTTGCTCTTCTTTGAAATTATTTCAGAGATTTGATTAGTAGTTAAAAACTCATTAGAATATATCAATGATAATAAGATTAAAAAACTATTTGATAACTGTGTGCCTTCTACCAAATTATAATTTTTTTAAAGTGAATTCCAAATCAGTTGAAGGGACAATTTATTTTCTTTCTTGTTTGAATCTACTTTTTCATTATCTTCTTCTGACATTGATACAATAAAACAACAAGAACTCAAGTATAAAAACAAAATTTTTTACAATTTTGCTTATTAGAAATAATAGATATATCTTTTAGATATTTCTATTTATTTGCAATATTTATTCCAAAATTATCCCATGCTTTTATATATTTATCAGAAAATGATTTTAGATCATGTAGTACATAATGTTGAGCAGAAGTAGTCTTTGCACGTCCAGCCAAATCATCTGCTTCATCTGATTTCATTATATCTTTAAAACGCATTACATAATAGTGAATCTTGCGAAGACCTACATATAAGATTTCTGCATCTCTTTTTGTTATGCTATGAGCTGGAATGATATCTGACCTATCAAACTTCGGCAAATCTTTAAATTCTTTCCAAATCGTTTTGGGTAATATAGTGACAAATGCTTTCTTATTTGCTCTTATCCAGTTAATTCCAATTATTGTCATTTTATTATCCAAATTAATAACGTGAAGATTACCACATTTACAACCTAATTCATTATAACATATTTCTTTATTATATATGTAAAGCTTCTCTTCTCTTAATCCTGTAAAAACACCTACTCTAACAATAAAACCAATATGTCCAGGAATGGCCACAAGAGAAGTCAATTTATTTATTATATAACCAGGATTAACTAGATAAATTTTATCTTTCATATCAAGTTCTTTAGGAGGGTATCTTTCAATTATTCTTTTAACCAAATCCTGAACATCACGAGAATTATATTTCCAAAAGTAATAATCGCCATTTATTTTCATAGCTTGTAGTATCCAAGATTTTTTGTGAGGTTTTAATCTTAATAATGGTATATCAGGATTGATACCAAAAATATATCTGCATATCTTCTAAAGTAACTTACAAGACATTTGACTGTTTTTGGATGGTACCTTTTTCCATACTCTTTTAATAAATCGTCTATATCAATTTTTTTGTAAAAGTCGTAATTTGTTTCTAATTGTAAGGTATACTGACCTGCTCTTTGACTATTAAGCTTCATTATTTCTATTTGTTTATCTTCTGTTAATCGTGTTATCTTTCCAGCTAAAAGATCCTTTACTAGATCCCCAAGAGTTTCAAAGTTCAATCTTTCTAATTGTCTGTTGAAAAGTATTAAATCATTTCTTTTATTTTAATTGCAATATTTTTCCATCCATATTTCTTATAATCTTGTTGTTTTGTTTTCTCTATCCCTTGTTCCTTTTTTTCTAATTGTTTTAAAGACATACGTATAATTACAACATCTACATATTAAGTATTTGTTTAACAAACCGCTTTACAATTTGTTAAACCAATTACTAACATGGTTTTTGTTATGATAGCAAAAAATTATTATTTGCTAACACAGTTTTTTATGCTAAGCAGTTGCTACCATATTTTTGCTAGTATTTTTGCTACCAATCAGTTCTCTCAAAATTTCTGATTTTGCTTTTGTTTGCTAGCAAATTCACATATCAAGAAAGTAAATATAACGAAAACTTTCGCAACGTAAGAATGGACTGGGCGGGATTTGAACCCGCGACCTTTCGATTGCGAATCGAACGTTCGTACCAGTCTGAACTACCAGCCCTAGAAGAAAATATTGGTATTAAATGTTTAAAACTTTAATAATTTATTCTATGGTTTTTATTTTTCCATTAATAGTATCTGAATCAAATTCTTAAATATTATAATAAAAGAATTAAAATTTTTAAATAATATTATAAAATAATATAAACTTCCTTAAATAAATATATAATATAAAATAATTAGTTTAAATTCTTTTATAATGTAATTAAAGAAAAACCTTATATATGAACGATGAATTCTGGCAATTAATGAAACTACTGACAACCGGTATAGTGATGGGTATGCTTGTAACCGGACTATTATTAAGTCCTTCTGTAACAGGCCTTCCATTTATAACCAAAGCTTCTGCTCAAGAAGATGAAGATGGAAAAGTTAAGCAAGTTCTTTTAATTGCTAATGAAAACAAAGTAAAGATTGCTCCTGATAATGCATTGCATCCAGGAGGAATTGAATACGCAGCTATGACATTTAATGGTACGATTCCAGCTCCCGCAATGGCAGTTGACCAAGGTGACACTTTAAATGTAACAATTAAGAATGAAGGAAAAACTATTCATAGCTTAGATTTTCATGCTGGTATAGGACCAGGTAAAGTCTTATCTGGCAATATTCACCCAGGAGAAACTAAATTTGTATCTGTGGTAGCTGAAAATCCAGGAGCATGGATGTATCATTGTGGTGCAGATGGACTGAACGGTGTATGGGAACATATTGCTAATGGTATGTATGGTGTTGTAGTTGTACATCCTGAAAAGGAGAAACCAGCTAAAGAATTCTATCTGTCTTTTGGAGAGAATTTCAATACTGCTGATAAAGGCTTATTTGTAGGAACCAACGGAACAACAGGAACATTTGACCTTACTAAATTTGCAACCGAGCAACCAGACCTTATATTGACAAACGGTATGGCTCACAAATATGCACCAGGTGTAGGTGAAACAGCCAAAATAGTTTTGAATCCAAATCCTGAAATCTTCAAAGTAACACCAGGAGAGTTGACAAGATGGTATGTATTGAATCCAGGACCAAATGGTGGGGTATCATTCCACTTTATCTCTGGACAAATTGATGTAAGAGATGGAACCAACGCTGATAAAACAGATTATGGTACGACACTTCTTAATGATGAAACATATTGGATTCCACCAGGCTCCGCTTCAGTGATTGAATCTACATTTCCTGATCCAGGTGCTTATGTAGGTGTAGACCACAACATGAATCACGTTGTAAGAGGTGCAGCACTAGTTGTAATGGCCGATGGAAATGCTACAGATAAAGATCAACCACCAGGAACTGCAGTGGCTCCAAAGGGTAGCGATAGTGCCGTGGCAGATTGGTCCAAACGACCATCATATGAATCAATAATTGCAAATCAATCATCATCAGCAACACAGAATGCAACTTTAGCATTTGCACAAGAAGCAGTATCAATTGCAGCTGGATCATCTAACCCAAGCGCTTCTGAATTTTTCGTTCCAAAAGATATTTCAGTTAAAGCAGGAAGTACAGTAACATGGACAAACGATGATTCTACAATTCACACTGTTGTTGAAGGAGGCCCAGAAACTGCAAGTTCAGGTGCAACACCAGCATTTGACTCTAGCATAATTGCTCCAGGCGCAACATTTGAAAACACATTTGATACCGCAGGAGACTTTAATTATTACTGTAACTTACATCCGTTCATGACGGGTAAAGTAACAGTAACATAAACTATCCCTTTTTTTCTTTTTAATAATATTCTAAGATCTTCTAAATAATAATAATTTTACTAACATTTTAATAAATATAAAAAATTATTATAAATTTTCCAAATCTTAGCTATAGTAAATTTAATTTAATATTTATATGATAACATAATAATTATCTAATACACATTATATTACTGTTCAATGCAAAATTCATGTGACCTGATTATTAAAAATGGGAATGTAGTGGTTCCAAAAGCTGGAATCATTAATACTAATATTATGATTGAAAATGGAAAGATAAAAAATCTTACCAGATCAATAGATAATATTAGTTATACCAGATCAATTGATGCTACAGGAAAATATATTCTTCCAGGTTTGATAGATCCACATGTCCATTATGGCGTTTACACATCTATAGAAAAAGCTGCAAGAACAGAGTCAAAGTCTGCCGCAATAGGGGGGGTTACAACCATGATAAGGATGCTAAGATTGTATTCAGATTACCGAAGCAAAATCGAAGAACAAATAACGGCAAGCGAAAAAAATCATATTATAGATTATACTATCCATCCTTCTATTTTAATAGATAGTCATTTAGAGGATATTCCTTATCTTATCAATAAAGAAGGCATAAATTCATTCAAGATTTACTTGAATTTAGGTTCTCATCTCAATAGTATTCATATGGATTTAAATCCAAAGGAAGAAAATGTTCGGAGTGGAATAGTAGAGATTACTGATAGTTTTTTAGAAAAAACTGTCCAAACTATCTCCTCTTTTAACGGAATTCTTCTAGTGCATGCTGAGGATCCTGAGATCTGTTTTAAAGAAATAAAAAAGAAAATTATAGATAAAAACCAATATAATAAAAATTCAAATCAAAAAGAAAATTTAACGAAAGAAAATAATAAAGATAACATTTCTGTTGAAAAAAATCACCAACTAAAAAAACAACATCATCATCTTATAAAAACAAATTCATCAAAAAAAGACAATAATAATTTCCAAAGTGACACAAAAAAAGAATTTACTAGTGTTAATATAAAAAATTCAGATGAGGTCAATGAAAATGAGAGTTCACATGAAGATAATCAAATTTCAAAAGAAATAAATTTACTAAAACTGTGGTCACAATGCAGACCATATATTTCTGAAGTAAAAAGTATAAAACGAGTAGGGGAACTTGGTAGAAAATATAATGCCAATATATATTTTGTCCATATAGGATCTAGTGATGCTATAGATGCCATTATCCATGAAAGAGAGAGAGGAAGATGTAATTTATATATAGAAACCTGCCCACATTATCTCACTCATACCTATGATTTTCATGATTTAAGAGGTAAAGTTGTACCACCATTACGTTCTAAACACGATGTACAAAGTATATGGTATGCTCTAAGAAATGGTATTATCAATACTATAGGTACTGATCATGTTGCGAACAAATTATCCATTAAGCTTACTTCGAACGATGATCTGCTAGAAACGTTATCGGGTTTTCCTGGAATTGCAACAATGTTGCCAGTCTTATTAAATGAAGGCGTAAATAAAGGAAGAATAACTTTGGAAAGGTTAGCAGAGGTTACAAGTTACAACACCGCTAGAATTTTTGGCCTTTATCCTCACAAAGGCACAATTCAGAAAGAATCTGATGCAGATTTGGTTATTGTCGATCTTGATCTACAAAAGAAGGTAACCCCTGAACTATTACAATCCTATTCTGATTATACTATTTATGATGGTTGGAATCTTACGGGATGGCCTGTCACTACTATTGTGAGAGGAGAGGTGGTGATGGAAAATTTTCTAGTCAATGAATCTTTTTATGGATATGGAAAATTTATTCCGCGATTCAAATAATTTTACCTTCAATAGTCTACAAAATTAAAAATTTGCTTCCATCTTTTATTATTATCATTATTTCTATCTCAATTACGTTGTAGATTTAATAGAAAATTTACCATCAGTGTTGACAGCATAATATTTTGTATCATTTTTGCGAGGAAAAAGTCCTACCTCTAAAACACCAGGGATATTCTTTATTACGTTTTCTGCTTTTTCTATATCTATAATATTAGGAATATAAGTATCAATTATTATGTTACCATTCTCAGTTATAAAAGGATAACCTTTTCCATCCATTCTGATTGCAAGTTTTGTTGTTTTCGTTGTTGAAACAGATGAAGATATATTATTCCTACCATTAAGATTTTCTATCTTATCATAAGCTACATAATTATCTAATTGATTTAAATCTGTAATTGATTGTAATTTTTTTATTATTGTGAATCTAGCAAATGGATGTACTTCAATCGGGATAGATATATTGAAATTAGTAACAAATTTATTTGAATCAGCTAAAATAACCTTTTTTTTAGAAGCATACATTATGATTTTTTCTTTCAATAATGCACCTCCGCCTCCTTTGATCATATTTAACTTTGAATCGATCTGGTCTGCTCCGTCAACTACTAGATCGATTTCGTTTATTCTACTTTCGTCAGTAAATTCTAAACCAATATTTTCACCAAGTATTTTTATTTGTAATGAAGTAGGAATAAATTTAAAATTTTTTTTATTGGGAATGTCAGACATTTTTTTAATTAATTCTGCTACTGTACTACCACTTCCTAATCCAATAATTGCATTCTTTTTTTTTTCGAAATTTACTTGGCTAAGCAAAGGTAAAAATTGGGTTTCTATAATATTATCAATCATTGGAATTAGGTGTTGTTTGCTATTATTTTTTTGCATTGCCGTACCAAGATTCGCATTTTTTAAAATATATATATTTTTATCATATTTTAGGTCTAACTCTATTATTTAGAAGATTTTCTAATTTTAATTATATATCATAATTGTAGTCTCTATGAATAGATAAACTTTTACTCAAGTTCAAGTTGATGATTAAATCGATAGATATAATAAAAACTAAACTCGAAATTAACCCAGATTGTTTATTGTTTAATTAGTTCTTGTAACCAATGTTTTGAATATTATTGGATATCAAATAT
>DATFCH010000222.1:0-3049 GCA_035253345.1 Nitrososphaeraceae archaeon | reverse complement strand
CACAGCTATAGATTTATCATTAAGTTAACAGGACCGAATCATGAGTTAATTAATATACCATTTAAATAAAATGTATAGACTTAAAGAAAATAAAAAGATGTTGATTTGATAAATATAACATACTTATAAAAATATTGAAATAAGTTAGCTATGAATCTTTCTACAGAGTCTGGATAGTAATACCTCATAAATAAAAAACTCATATCAAATATTAAATTATTTTTCATTTTATAATCCAAATATCAATAAAAAAGTGTGTTAAAAAGAAAAATAAATTGTATATACGAGATCGAATCCGCTTATTTTTATTTTTTAATAATCGCCAAAAAGAAAAAAATCACAATGTTGTAATAGGGCCTGCACCCTACTCATAGGCAAAAAAACTGACGTTTTTAAAAGATGATTTATTAAAACAGAGAAAATATTTTTTTTTATTAGAACTTTTCTCAAATAATGTTAGATTTATTTACATATTTAAGTTACTTATTCCTTATTTATATCAAGAAGAACTCTTCCCTCTCTCTTCAAGTCAATGAGAGCCTCAAATGCTTGCTCAATGTTTTCAAGGTTAAATTTTTTCCAAACTTTAATTTTTAGAGGATGATCAATGCTATTAGAATAAGATATATATTCTATTAAATCTCTGAATTCTTCTCTATTTCCTCCATTTGATCCAATTAACTTTAACTGTTTCGAATATAGCTCCTGTATGTTTAAATCTACTTTATTTCCAGTCATTGTACCAAAAGAAATCCATCGACCATTAATCCCAATAGAAGAAAAACTATCTTTCCATGTATTTTTTCCAAGGGAATTTAGGACAATATCTGCCATTTTGCCATTAGTTATATCCTTAACTTTGTTTACTACATCGTTATAATCTGTAATTAAATAATCTGCACCATATTCATCTTTAATCCATTTTTTTGTAGAAACCGCAATCACCCTTGAGGCCATTCTTTTACCTAATTGTACCGCAATCATACCGGTATTACCTGATGCACCAAAAATGAGTAATATGTCATTAATCTTCAATTGTGCCTCTTTTAGAGCATGAAATGCTGTTAATCCTGATACAGGCAAGCTTACAGCTGTATTCCAATTTATATTATCAGGTATTTTAAATACATTCATTTCTGGAATGGCAACATATTCTGAAAACCCTCCATTATTAACTACACTTATTAATCCACCAGTTCTGCAAAGCATTTCATTACCACTAACACACATATCACAAGTATTATCAAAAATTCTATTATAGATGGTAACTCTATCTCCTTTTTTTATGGATCTGACATGAGGTCCTGTCTTTTCGACTACTCCTGCAAATTCTGCACCAGGAATATGAGGAATAGGAGAGACTGGTAATTCTGTTACTTGAGGCGCTTTTTGTTTTAATTTCTGGCCTTCTTTTTTTTGTTCTACTGTCCTATAACCAGAAATTACGTAATAATCAATGGGATTTACTCCAGCTGATATAACTTTAATCAATACATCATAATCCAATACATCAGGTTTTTGTACATCTTTAATTTCGAGATTTTCAAATCCTTGTTCTTCAAAAATAGCAGCTCTC
This sequence comes from Nitrososphaeraceae archaeon, assembly GCA_035253345.1. Taxonomy (GTDB): domain Archaea; phylum Thermoproteota; class Nitrososphaeria; order Nitrososphaerales; family Nitrososphaeraceae; genus TH1177. Next base: position 1,473 of record DATFCH010000222.1, on the reverse strand, counting down.
ACAATTTATAATTCGAATTATAAAATTTAAAGATTATTAAGAAATTTCTTCTATGCTCCTTGTGTATATATAACAAGCTTTTTATTGTAAAATAGATTTTTATAAAGTTTGTTCAATATTTTTTAGATGGTTATAGAACCGATTAATAATACCATCTATATGATACAAATATTTTCAAAATGATATATTATAATATAGACTAGAATGTATGATGTTTAATATCATTATAACAAAGATAGTAATTGTAACATTGATCATATGTTTAATGGAATAGAACTATTTAGATTGATATACAATAATCAAATATTGGAAAAAATAATATGTTCCATTATAATAGAAATGATACCTTTTCAGTTGATAGAATGTTTATTGATGTGTATTATGATTAAATAGACTTTTAATATTCTAGTAATAATTTTTATGATGATTAAACTAAATCCTATGATATACTGATTAATAGAATTATCATCAATTAATATATATAATATTATATATTGTCAATATTATGAAAAATCTTATTTTTGGGAGGATGACGATCTTTGTTACAATTATCGTCATATCTTCCTTTATTTATACAAATTTTACTTTTGCTCAAACAGCAAATCAAACTTCGATATTACAATCACCGGCAATACCACAACAACAACTACAACAACAAACTTCATTTTGCAAACTAACAGAGTCAGATATGTTAGGTCCTTTTTATAAGGAGGGCGCTCCATTTAAACTAAGACTTGGTGAGGGAATAGAGGGAGAACGGTTAATAATAACTGGAAAAGTAATGGATACTAGCTGTCAACCACTTAAAGATGCTATAATGGATATCTGGCAAGCCAATTCAACTGGAGAATACGATAATGAAGGTTTCAATCTTCGAGGAAAGATTAAAACGGATGAGCACGGTAACTATAGAATAGATACAATACTTCCTAAAGAATATTCTACGGGAGATATTACTCGTCCTGGTCATATTCACCTAAAAGTTGGGGCTCCAAATCAACCAATATTAACTACTCAATTATACTTTGAAGGAGATCCTTATCTTACTAACATGGAGGCTAAATCATTAATATTGAAAGTTAAAGATGAAAATGGAATTAAAACAGCAAATTTTGATTTTGTAGTCGAATATTACAACGAATATGAAAAATAATTTTTATATTTAAAATGAAAAAAATAGAATATTTTGAAAAAGATATCAAAATTATTTCTATTATCATTAGGAAAATAGAATAGACTTTTTAGGAGATATTGAAAAACATTATATTTTTTCTATAATACTTATCATTTATTGTAATAATGGTATTTTAGTTATCAAAAAAGATCTTATTTTTAAAAGAAAATGAAGTAAAATGAGGGAATTTTCTATTTCTTTTTTAAATTTGTAAATATATATAAATAAAATTATCAAGATAAACAATTGCTTTACAACAAAAATCTAATAATTCTTTTTAAATAAACAACTATGATTTA
>DATFCH010000221.1:0-3149 GCA_035253345.1 Nitrososphaeraceae archaeon | reverse complement strand
GAAGGACCAGAAGTAAAAATTATTGCAAATAAAATATCATCTGGATTAAAAGGAAAAGAAATCGAAGATATTATATTTAAAAATTTGGATGCCCATACCAAGAATCAGATCATAGGATCCAAATTAGAGTATGTGAAATCTTTTGGAAAAAATCTTGTGTTTAAATTCTCATCAGGAATATACCTTCGTAATCATATGATGATGTGGGGTAAATGGAGGATCTATGACAGATCAAAATATGACGAGGGTTTAGCAATACCTCCTCCTAGACGATCCAAAGTGAATCGCCACCAATCCCTTCCAGTAATAAAGGAAAAAGATGTTAGAAATGACTCTAGGGTAAGATTGACAATCATCACTAAAGATACTGTACTAATAGAATTTAATGGTCCAATATTACAATTTTCAATGGAGAATCCTATAGAAAAAGAACCTATAAAATCATTAGGACCGGATTGTTTAAATCAACAAATATTTGATGTGATGGAATTTAAAAAAAGACTATTGTTCCCTTTAACTAAACAAAAAACACTATTTATTTCTGAAGCTTTATTAAATCAAAAAATAATTGCAGGTATTGGAAATAAATATAAATCAGAAATTTTATTTACTTGTGGAATTAACCCATTCAAGCAAATATCTCAACTTGATATAAAGGAACAAAATCAGCTTTATGAAAAAATTCCTAAAATACTTAAATATGGATATGAGAATTTAGGAAGAACCAGACCATTATTAAAAAATGAAGAATATTCTTGGAATACTAGACATTGGGTATTTCGCAGGGCAGGTCGAGAATGTTGGTTTTGCAAGACAAAAATTATGTCAGAAAAAAAATTAACTCCTCGCTCAACATTTTGGTGTCCCTCCTGTCAGGAGTATTAATAATAAAATTTTAGAATTAGTAGTAATTTGTATTAAAATAGAAAGATATGATGAGAGTATACAAACAAAATTTACAAGAATAGAAATAAAATTTTAGATATGACGAATAGAATACAGAAATTTTTTTATGTAATAAGAGAAATTATCTGAATATATTCCATCTCTTAGAATAAAAATAAGTTAAGTGAAATAATAGTTTTGATAAATGTAATGATGCAAATATGTTAATTTATAATTACAATACTAAAAAAACTATATGATAACATTGTATAGAATTAAACAATTTTAAAATCATTTAAATAATATAACAAGAAAATGAAATAGGAAAATCAGTTATTATAGAATATTTTTCACTCCCACACTTACAATTTATCTATTCATAAACTATCTAATACTGATCAAATCACAATATATATTATACAAATAAAATCCTTCGTGACGAAACTGTATTGTAGATTGGATCATTATTTAAATACTTTTGGTAATACCCTACAGAGCTAACAAAAAATGCGTTTTGGGTTTAACTAACGTAGAGAAGAATAATAAAACATTTAAAATATAGCAAGTTCGCACAATTTATTCTTCTACTGCAAAATACATATTGAATTATGGTCCCATGATGACGAAGTCTAAATCACGACTATATGCTAATGATTGATGGATTATCTTTCCTATAATATTTTGTAAATCTTATCATTATTTAAGAAATTAATCTTGGCAGTCTATTAAACATGAACATTGTTATATATCATTTAAAAGGTATATAGATCACATCAAATTAAGGAAATGTTTTACAATCACGAGGATCCTCAATTTAAGATTATTGTAGATAACTTTATTTTATCTTCAACAAATAATGATCAGCAATTATCATATGCTATAAAAAATATTGATCATGTAGCAACAAAAATAGGAATTTCCTTTTACCAGATGATGTTTTTATTAATTCAACAAAATTCAGATAAGAAAAGAAGAAAAAATAATTGCTAAGTATAAATTTTTTATATAGTTTTAGGGCTCTGACTATATGAAAATCTTTATTGGGTACAAATCCCTTTTGTATACAGGCTAGGTTCAAAGTTAACATACTCCGTACGAGAGTGAGGCTCTGACTGAACCAATATCCGAGCGGCTATAATACTGCCTCATCAAATAGAAGGCGAATGGATGTTTGCCGCCTGTAAGCCGAACAAAAAATAAACTAAAAAAGAATGAAAAAAATAAAAATGAAGGGAAAGTAACATATCTAGCATACGCTATTTTAGATAATTTTTAATATTATGAATTATAATAGAATATTACGCTTGACAGGAACATAAGGATGAACTGATACAGATAAAGATTTTCATGGATGTTAAGTTAACTATAAATCTATAGCTGTGAATGTCTCTATTCTCATCGTGTTATGGTTATAACATTTGAGAGAAAGAAGACATCCACTATATTGTAGTTATGTATCATTGTATTGTACTTTCTTGGTTTGATTTAAGAAACACGTCTAAAGCATTAGTAATTTTCAGAGATAATATGGATTTTTAATTAGAAGTGCAAAATGGTTAGAAAACCTATTGAGTATTCAGGGAAACTGAGATTCTTTGAAGTAAATGATTCAATAATCAATTGCAATTAGATTCTAAAAGATTATAATCTAAAATCGATTTTTTACAATCTTTATTATCGGGAGTCTTAATCTAAATGGAACTACACATTCTCTAATAAATTCCTCTTACAAAATTTCTTAAATATTAATAAAAGAATTTTATATCTGATTATACCAATAAAAATATTTACCAAAAAACCTCTCTCTGTCAATCACATATGTGAAGAATGATTCGTGCAAGGTAAGAAAGACCAATCATTCTTTGGAAGTTTTTATGTTCTATATTTTTGGTTCTGTTGAATCATGGGTATAGTAAATGTGGGTGCTAAATGGAAAGTTCAACACCCACATGAAAATTCAATGAATCAACAGTGTATCAAGCTGTTTCATTAATAATAGAACATAGTAGAATAAAAGAATTATTGGTTTTTGAGTGCTAGAGGCTACAATAACACCCCTATATATGAAAGTAATACCAATACTACAGTAGCAATCAAAAGTAAAGTCAGTTGAGTTTAAAAAAGTTGTTTTGGTTTTCTGTTGGTAAATTAACTGTTTTCACATATCAGTAAAATAAATATTAACAAATAAAAAAATTATTAGATTATGTTTACTCTATATATTTAATTATTATTAATTATAAAGTATTATAACAGTTACCTTG
>DATFCH010000220.1:0-13736 GCA_035253345.1 Nitrososphaeraceae archaeon | reverse complement strand
TTAAACAAATAGAAAGATATACTTTAAAAGTATCCAGACAATAAAACAGATTTAGAAAAAATATTCAAAAATAGTATATGTTACTACCTGTGGGAAATATTGATATTTTTCTAGACTTGGTAATTGTTGGTATAATTATTTTTGAATTCTTTCCTGGTATAATATTACAACTATTTCTAATTGTTTTGATCCTTGATTTTTTAAATATCTTTTAAATATATATTAGGAAAGACCTTAAAAGTAAATATCTTTCGGATGAAGCGTACGAATATGAGAAAGATCTTGTACACTATTAAAGTGTGTTAGCATTTTCTAAAAATGCTTCTACTATGTTGCTGAATTGTTCAGGATATTGATACATTAATGCATGACCTCCTCCTTTTATTTGAACAAGCCAAGCTCCAGGAATTTGTTCTGTAATTTGTAGGGAAATAACTGGAGGAGCTCCTGTATCTTTAGTTCCTACTATAACTAGTGTTGGTTGAGTTATATTTGATAGTTTATTGCAAGTACCTGTCCAATTGGCAATGGCTTGCTTATGCTGACTAAGGGTTTGATTAGAAATAATCTCTGTAGATTTTGGAATAGTATCAAGATAATTTGGATTTTCTTTGCGCCATTCTTCTGGGAAGAATAGTGGATGAAGTCTTGATATTCTATCTTCTGCCGTTCCCGTTTCATTAGTCATTGCGTTTAAAACTTCCTGACTTGGTTGTATAGATTTCATAGGGCCACAAAATGATGCATGGATAATTAGTTTTCCAACTCTATCAGGATGGCTAATTGCCAATTCTTGTGCAATTGCTCCACCCATAGACCATCCAAGCACATCTACTTTCTTGATTTTTAATGCTTCCAATAAGCCAGCAGTATCATTTGCAAATTGCCCTATTGAAAACTTTTGTTCATCAGCTCCAGAAGATGTATTACCGATTCCTCGATTATCAAAAATGATTACTGTATGGTTTGCAGTAAGCTTTTCTAATAGAGTTGGATGCCAGCTATCCATAGCAAAGGAGTAGCCATTTATGAGTATAATAGGCTCTCCTTTACCAAAAGTCTTGTATGCAATCTCAATATCACCTACATGAACTTTTTTTGTTAGAATATTTTGAACATTTATTGAATTTTTAGTAATATTGGAGTTAATTTGTTTTTCCAGCTGTTCCTCTTGCTGCTGACCGTATGCAAAATTGCTAGTGCCAAGATAGTTATTACTACTAATTAACAACACTGTATTGCTAGGTATAATATTTATAATTAGAAATCCAAAAACAATAATTAAGAATGATAGTGGAATAACAAAAAACCAGTGTTTACTAATAGATTCTTGATTTGACATATTATTATTATTTTCATAATGTGCATATAGTTACTTAATAGTTATTTCTTGGTATACTAAACTAACCTGAATGAATCTACAAAAAAAAGATTCAAATCTAAACTTTGAAATACATCTACATGGAACTCATATAGTATTTTTCGAAATTTCTAAAGTTCTAGCATATGCATCCCACCAAAGCCAGGAATTAGTTATTGATTATACTAGCAAATATTTTTCTCTTTTAATTACTAGAATGATGCAATTAGGTTCAACTCTTTAATAAAATACCGTCTGTACTCCTGCATAACATATGAAATTTAAAATTTTAGAAAAGAGTAGTCAACTACTAAGGAGAGATAAACAATGACAATAAATGTACGTGGTTATGGTGCACCTTCTGCCAAAGCCCAATTAGCGCCATATCAATTTGAACGGCGCGACACGCGTTCTGATGATGTGGTTATCAAGATTCTTTATTGTGGAATATGCCATACAGATTTGCATTCCGTCAACAATGACTGGGGTGTGAGCATGTATCCAATAGTACCGGGCCATGAGATAATCGGTCAGGTGGAAAGTGTGGGACCAGTTGTAACTCGGTTCAAACCAGGTGATCATGTTGGTGTTGGTTGCATGGTTGATTCGTGTCAGAACTGTGAAGCCTGCAAGCAAGGATTAGAACAGTATTGCAAAGAAGGACCGACGCTTACCTATAATAGCATAGATCGACCTGATAAAATGCCCACCTTTGGTGGCTACTCGGAAAAAATAATAGTACGGGAAAAATTTGTATTGAGAATTCCTGACGGCTTGGACTTGAAAGGCGCTGGACCATTGCTATGTGCGGGGATAACTACTTGGTCTCCCCTTCGCCATTGGAGAGTGAGAGAAGAAACAACTGTAGGAGTTATTGGTCTGGGTGGACTTGGCCATATGGCTTTAAAACTGGCTAAAGGATTGGGTGCAAATGTCACGCTGATTAGTCGTTCGCCGGGAAAAGAGAATGATGCGCGCCGCCTAGGTGCTGACAATGTAGTGATCTCCGCTGATTCTGAACAAATGACCTCTGTCAACGGCATATTTGACCTAATTATCGATACAGTACCATACAACCATGATATCAATCAATATTTACCATCGCTATCGGTTAATGGCACATTGGTCTTCGTAGGGTTACTGGGAAACCTTGAACCAACATTAAACACTGTTCCATTGATACTGGGTCGTAGATCTGTGTCGGGATCCGCAATTGGTGGTATGGCTGAAACACAAGAGCTTCTTGATTTTTGTGGTGAACATGGAATTACTGCAGATGTCGAAATGATCAAGATTCAGGAAATCAATGAAGCATATAAAAGATTGTTGAAAAGTGATGTGAAATATCGCTTTGTAATCGATATGAAATCGCTAAAGTGATGAAGATAAAAAATGGTCATAAAACAAGAAGATCCCAATACACAATACATCTTTTACCAAACAATAAGAAAGAAGGTATACTTAAAAATGGGAAATAAACTTGAAGGAAAAATTGCAGTTATCACTGGAGGAACCAGTGGCATTGGTTTGGCTACTGCAAAGAGATTTGTATTAGAAGGAGCATATGTTTTCATTACAGGACTATATAAAAAAGAAATCGATGAAGCTATATCAGAAATAGGTAAAAACGTCAAAGGTATTCAAGGTGATGTGTCTAATTTAGCAGATCTTGATAAATTGTATGATATAGTGAAGGACCAGAATGGTCATATAGACATCTTATTTGCAAATGCTGGTATTATTGAATTTGCTCCTTTGGGAGAAATCTCCGAGAAACACTTTGACAAAATATTTGATATTGATGTAAAAGGACTTTTGTTTACTGTACAAAAAGCACTTCTCATTTTTCAGGATGGAGGTTCAATCATTTTGATGGCTTCTATAGGTGCATCCAAGGGATCTGCAGATTTAAGCATTTACCATGCTGCCAAGGCTGTGGTACGTTCATTTGCACGTTCTTGGACACTTAATTTGAACCAAAGAAACATCCGTGTTAATGCCATTAGTCCTGGATCAATAGACACTCAATTCGTAAATAGAGTACTCAATGATCAACAAACTCAACAATTCATTCAAAATGCTGTAAAAACTACTCCGATGGGAAGGATGGGTAGTCCAGATGAAGTAGCAAAAGGTGTTTCATTTCTTGCGTCGGACTATAGCAGCTATGTTACTGGAATAGAACTATTTGTAGATGGAGGAACTTCCCAAATTAAGATAAATTTCAACATGATGACGAATAAAAATAATAATTTATCTCAGTCAGCAATACAATTTCTATATTTGACAACAAATGGACGTAAGACATCAAGACAACACACAATAGAAATTTGGTTTGTAGGATTTAATCAAAGATATTATATTTTATCAGAGCATAAAAAATCTTCTGACTGGGTTCAAAACATCATGGTTGAGTCAAATGTATCCTTCAAAGTAAACAATAAATCTTACAAAGGTTATGCTAGAATAGTTGATAAAAACAAAGAAACGATATTAGCTAATGCAGTTTTTAATCTGATGCTTAGCAAATATGGATGGAATGATGGTTTGATTGTAGAATTAACATCAAATTATGATATGAAATAAATACATTGTCTTTACGTATTCCAAACAGCAAAAGACTAATACTTATTCAAGCAGATATAAAAAAGATGTCTGAAGAAGACAATGGTAATAGTAACAAACAACAATCAAAACCAGTTACTGTAATTGTTAAACGTATTGCTAAAAAAGATAAAGTCAAAGAATTTGAAGAATGGCTTTCAGGAATTTCTAAGGACATCTCTAGACAAGAGGGAATGATGGGTATTGATATTATTAAACCCACTTCTTACACTACTAATAACAAATCTAAATCTGAATATGTTATTATATTTAGGTTTAATAATTATGAGAATCTTGAAAAATGGGAGAAGTCACCAATACGAAATGAATGGTTACAAAAAAGTAGACAACTAGCGGAACCCGATTATGAAGTACAAAAAATGACGGGACTAGAATTTTGGTTTACTCCATATTTTAAAGATGAATCCTCACCTTTAATTCCTCTACAGCCTCCACCACGTTATAAAATGGTAATTGTTACTGTTCCAGTTATCTCAATTCTTCTTTTGACATTGGTTCCCCAAATCCATTTTTTAACAGAAATGTTATCAATACCCTATCCGGTAAGACTTGTTATTGCTCTTACGATAACAGTTCTACTAATGACTTATGTAATAATGCCTCTTTTAACAAAAATATTGAAATCCTGGTTATTCAAAACCTGAGATCCATGCATGTGCTTTTTCGAATCGAATAAGTTACCAAATCAATAAATATGAGTTTACCGATCCCAACTACATGTCATGCTCGAAGCCCTCCGAGCCCGTGTTAATAACGATGCTTAAATTCAGTTCACTTCTATAGATTACTAGGGAATTCTGTGTCCATACAACAACAAAACTATATTTCTGAAAAGTTTAATCAAGATGATCCTTATGAATCATTTTATATGCCTTAAAATCCTCAGAAACCAAAAGGCAATATCCTAAAAGACTAAAAGTTGTTCCTATTTATCTTGTATCGATAAATGAATTAAAAGATACTCAAATAGAGAATCAATGGAAAGAGGTTGTTTCAAAGACCCTACAAAATTCTCATTGGTTAGCCTCCTGTCTCATGAAATTCATAATGTTTCAGAATGAGAGAATTCAAAAAAGGAAATTGTTGTATTACTGCTTATAATTACATTCGTCCCTTGAAATTATTTATTGATATTAATTTTGATACGCCACCAATAAACTGGAAAAAGATCACTAGAGGTTTATCAACTAGAAGAGAAATTGCTAATGATATGGCGCCTACAATAGAAGAAATTCAAAAAATAATAGAATATCCTGATCGAAGAATAAAGCCTCTTATTTTATGTATGATTTTGGAAGGGTTTAGACTTGGAGCATGAGATTATTTAAAATGGAAACATGTTATTCCAATAAAAAATAAAAGATGAAATTATTTCTGGAAAACTGATTATCTATGGTGGAGAATCTGACGAATATTTTTGTTTTATAACTCCAGAAGCCTATATAGCATTAAAAAATTGGATGGACTATAGATCCGAAGCAAGGGAAGAAATTACCGACGAGTCCTGGGTAATGAAAAATATGTGGCAAACCACAGACTTTATGTATGGTGCAAAATGGGGTTTAGTATGATAACCTAAGAAATTAGAAGCAATTGAAATAAAAAGTTAATATAATATTATGTTACCAAATCACGTTATATTAAGAATTCTCCTTTAAATTTACTGATAGCACAATTTCTATTAATTGATATATCATTCTATTTTATATTGTATTTTGAAAAGTATAATCTTTTATCACTGCTATTTCTATTAGAAAAAGAGAAAATATACTTCAAATACTATAAATTTCAATAAAGAATACTAGTTATGAAGTGGATAACAAGAGAACATGCGAAAGTAGATAGAATCGCATGTCCTTGGCTCATAAAGAATTTTGTAGATAAGGAAGCTAAATTTCTGTTTGTGCCGGCTCATAAAATACTTGAAATAATGAGAAACGAAAATGCTATTCCATTTGATATACCTAATGTTGAATCGGGTCATCAAGATGATAAATGCTCATTTGATTCCATTATAAAGAAATATGAACTGGATAAAAAGAACCCAGAATTACTGATATTAGCAGAAATTGTAAGAGGTGCAGATACAGAAAAAAGACAGTTAACACCTCAATCAGCAGGACTTGCAGCAATTGCTGCTGGTTTTCATGTTACATCAAAAAATGACTATGAGAATATGGAAAAACAATTTCCTGTATATGATGCATTGTATGCATTTGCTAAAGCCGATAACAAAGAAAAGTTTTTGACTTCAAGGCATTAACTAAAAAAGTTTTGATTATTATATGATACTAATAAAAATTATTAAAAAAATTGAATTTTAAAAAATATTATAGATTCCAAATTTGATAATAGCATCATAAATTGAAATAATTAATGAAACATTGTTTTAAACCAGTAGAAATACAAATAAGCAGTATAGATGATAGATATAATTTAACAGATATAATGATAAAAGTAGAAATAAGAAAAGCATCTGATTTGAGTTTCAACGAACTTAAAGAGTTCAAAGAGATAAATGATGCTTTAGAATATTGCTTCAATTTTCATTATCAACTTATAATTGAAAAATCATCGTTAGATCCAAATAATACACCTAATTCTAAACCAGAATATGATTATGAGATAGTAATATATGACCATTATGTTGAATGATTTTACCTCATAACTTTCTTATTTTTATCTACTTTTTACTTTCCCATAATGCAAATGCATTGTTCTCTGTATCTATGCATACAGCAAAGAAACCGTAGCCTGTGATTTCAGTTTTTGGCAATACAACTTTCCCTCCTAATTCCTTGACCTTATTAGAATATTCTTCTATTGATGTTACACTTATGTAATTCAGATTTGGTTGTTGGGAATGCTGTCTCTTTATCAGACCTCCTTCTAGATGTGAAGATTTTTCACTATTATCTTCTCTTTTCGTTGAGGTAGATATCATCCAATAATCCATTGGTGTTCCATCTTTTTTTACTTCAATCTTTTCTATTTTCCAACCAAATAAAATAGAATAAAATTTTCTTGCACGTTCTACATCATCTGCTGGAATTTCAAAATGCACAATCGTTGGAATTTTATTCTTATCCTTTATTTCCTTATCGTATTGATTTGACATTTTTTACTTTTTCCTCAACTGCTATTAAATTTAATCCATTCATTATTTTAATAGGTAATAACTGATAGTATGAATAAATCGCAATACTGGATTGATTTACTGTTTTTAGAACTACAAAGTTGTGTCAAAAACAGTTCACACACCTCCGAGCCCAAATAATATTAACGATCTGTCAATCTGAGTTCTATTTAATAATAATTTAAGATTCTTATCGACTTTCATATGTTTACTCTATCTAGTCCAAAGCCCAGCAATATTTGCAATCCTATCCTGTCCTTCTTTTTCTGAGGTAATAAGTTGAACTGTAATATCTTCAAAATATCTATCAAGAACACTTTCTCTTTCCATGGCTAATGGTGGAGTACAACAATCTTCTTCTATCCATTTAGCATAACCATCTCTAGGATCAATTTTTGCATTATCTAAGCCATACTGTAGTGTTTTTCCAAATGGTTTAAGTCTTGATATTTCACCAGAATCTAACTCTTTTCTAAGATCCGCTAGATTATTTTTTGGTTTTGCCCGGACTATATATAATGCCATTATCGTTTTACCTTAATAATAGTAAGAAAATATCTTTTATAAATATCTCTAAAGAGATGAACTATATGAAAATTATCATACAACCTTTATCAGATAAACTTGATAGCGATATTTTGAATTTATTAGTTGAATCAATATCAAAAGAATTTGTCAACTCCAAAGTTACTATTAATCCTTTACTGAAAGTTGCTATTCATGATTTTATTTCTAAACATAGAAATCAACTAAGGTCTTCTGATTTTTTGCTTTGGTTTTTAGAAAAACTCAAACCATCAAAAGAGATAAAAATTTTAGTCATTTGTGATACAGATGCATATTCTGGAGATTTAAATTTTGTCTTTGGAGAAGCATATAAGGGAGGAAGAATTGCAGCAATATATCTCCCTAGACTTAGACAAGAATTCTATGGACTTGAACCTAATAAATTATTATTTCATGAGCGAATTGTAAAAGAAGCAATTCATGAACTAGGTCATACTTTTAGTTTATTTCATTGTAATAACAAATTATGTGTTATGCATTTTAGCAATTCATTATATGATACTGATATCAAAGAAAATAGATTTTGTTTATATTGCAAGAATAATTTAAGGCTGAAACTAAATGATCTGTCTGGATAATAAAACTTCAAAACTGGGTCGAAAATTATTCACACATCTCCGAGCCCCGTATACTAGTAGGATCCAATAGCGTCAAGAATAAATTTGAATACTTAAAACTAAGATCTAAGATATAGTAATCTTATCGGAAAAATAATCCTTAAAATATTATAAAAACTTTTTATAAACCATAATTAAATAAAAACAAGTTTACCGTATATTGTTACGCATTATAAAAAATGAAATAAAATCTAGTTTTATTTTATTGATTAGTCTTATTTTAATTACAGGCTCTTTATTTCAAATATTGTCAACAAGTCGTTTTGTGGATAATGACAACAATCTAATGAAAATACATTCAGTTTATGGGGAAGACGATGGCGGTGGAGGAGATGACGGAGGAGACGATGGCGGTGGAGGAGATGACGGAGGAGACGATGGCGGTGGAAGTGCATCTGAATTCTTTGGTGTTGATAATGAAGAAACAAATGACGGAGGAGACGATGGCGGTGGAAGTGCATCTGAATTCTTTGGTGTTGATAATGAAGAAACAAATGATGATGAAAGTGGTGATGATGACAATGGAGGAAAAAACAAAATTATACCAAACTTCTTTGGTGAGTCCAATGAAGGTACAAATGACGATAGTGAAGACGATGATAAAAGTAATGCCCCAAATTTCTTTGGTGTTGATAATGAAGAAACAAATGATGATGAAAAAATTACAAATAATGAAGAAAATAGCATCAATAATCCAAATGAAAATATTCCCAGTACAATAACAGATGAAAACAAAGAAAATGGATTAATTACTACTACAGTTCAACCAGATTCAACAAGTAATAAATGTCCTGATGGCTCTCATAGAAGTCCAAGTGGCGATTGTGAAACAGTTACAGATACAAAAGGTATGCCTAGATGTCCTGATGGCTCTCATAGAAGTCCAAGTGGCGATTGTGAAAAAATAACAAATACACCAGGCAAAGTTATAGATATAGCTCAACCAGACCCAACAAGTGGTAGATGTCCAGACGGTACACATATAAGCCCAAGTGGCGATTGTGAAGTACCAGTAGATAATTCAGGAAAACCAAGATGTCCTAACGGTTCTCATAGAAGTCCAGACGGAGATTGTGAAAAATTACCTTATTATAAAATAGACAATGGAAAATATTATCACTATTATTATGATGATAATGATGACAATGACATTAAGATAATCAAAAAAATCTACAGATATGATAATACATGTCAAACACAATCAGACTCAACACAACTCAAAGGAAATCTACCACCAAAAAATATCATACTATTAGCAGATTTTGAACCTTGTAAATTAAAGGATGGACGTTCAACTCTTTCTATTCCAAATAGTCCTTACTTAAAATTCGTAGTAATGTCTATAGACAAGAAAGGAAATAATCATAAGGGAGCAATAATAGAGTTAGATAAACTTCAAAATCTTAATGAACATAATGGAATATATTTGGTAAACTTTGATAGCAAAATGAAAGGAAAAAATCCGGTAACTGAAAAAAATACAACCGTGAAAAAAATAAATGGATTAGCATTATACAATATCTCTGATAAACCAATTAAGTTTAACACTGGTAACAGTTTAGCCTTAACTGCTGTTCTTAAAAAGTAAAAAGACTTGATAAAAGAACAACATAAATACAAATATAATAATAACAATGCACTTATTGACTACAAATAATATCTTATTTCAAAAACAAAATCATTTAATATTATGTTACCGAACCCGTTATAATGAGAGTTCGAAAACCTCAGAACCCATTTGTTTGTCTTACTATTAAATATAATTGTAATAATTCTTTTTACTATTATAAAATATACAAAAGATAGAGTTCCATTCTCCTTCACGATAAAAGCCATCAATTAAGTTTGTTTACTATTTCTAATGTTTGTATTTGTTTCTTATCATTATATTTATTGGAATAATTACTAACCAAAAATATTGGCCAATATTTAAGTTAACAAATGAAAGAATTATTGATATTGTAAAAACTATGGGAATAGACATAAGATTTGCCATAAGACCTTTAATAAAAAAGGGATGCAAATTTTTATCTAGAAATTTATTTTTAGTAGCATACCACCATATTAGCGCAAGTAAGAAACTTGTTATAATAACAATAAGGTTATAGATAATATAAGGAATTTGATATGTATCATAATTTATTATTAGAGAAGTAGAAAGCGATAATAAAGTTATCAAAAGTAGAAATATTAAATTTAGATATACCATAGTAATATGTGATCCCTTAATATGGTTAAAGACTTGATGGTATGACACCCAGAATATTGCTATTACAGCGAAACTTATAATATAACTTTCAAATTGGGGATAAAGAGCATATAATTCATTTAATAATTCAGATTGTGTTAAATTAGTTGGTAAATCTGGTATATCTATAGATAAAGTCATAAGAGTTATTGCAAATGCAAATATTGCATCACTAAAAGATATCACATGTTCGAGTTTTATTGATGGAGTAAATGATCCTGTTGAAGGCATATTTGAAATCTAGAGATGGTAATAATAATGGATCATAATTATTTCTTGCGAAACAGATCAATGGTTTGTAAACATATAATTCCAAAGTAGTAAATTTGACAGATATGAGATTAAACAGTAATGTTTCAGTTTCTTTTAGAGTAAGTGTAGTAGAATTAACAAATTTCTTAATATTTTTCAATATTATTTATTAAATTATGGTAAGGTAAAAAAATAATAATCAACAACCATTCTAAAAGCATGGTATAATAAATTGTTAGAGATGAAGTTTAATTAATTATGTTGCATGATAATATAATATCAAAATCAATAAAGTTCCTATAATTACAAAATATCATTTGATATTATTCACCATGATTTCATTTATGAGTATAATATTCTATTATGGATATTCTTTAACCGATCATAATCTCTTCAACCATTTATTAGCGTATGCACATATTCTTCCTGGAACCCCAAATGCTCTATTTATAGAAAAAGACGGCTATCAAATAGGATTTCTACCATATCCTAATAACCCAAAAGCAAATGATTTTACGCTTTTGAATTTGAACGTTCAGCAAAATGGAACTGATGTAGGTAATACTTATGCATCTTTAACAATAATGGACAAGAATAAAAAAGAAATAGTTCATCAAACTCCCTACAGATATTATTTATTTGCGGATATGCGTTATCCATATTTTTTTACAAATGAAGGTAATTACTCATTGTCATTATTAACAAAAATAGCTGGTCATGAAAAATATGAGGCGAATCCACTTATTGTTACTTTTGACCTAGATACAGAAAATACGGGGAATACACAAAGATAATATCTCTTCTGAACTACAAAATTGTGTCAAAAACAGTTCACAGATCTCCGAGCCCATATCTCAGATTTCAATACCATTTTCAAGATTTAATGCAAAAATATTGAAGATACAGAGTACATATTATTATTTTCAAATAATTTGACAAACTAAGAGCACTAGGTAATCAATAATAACTAGGTAATTTTTAGAAAAAGGATTTGTAGTTTAAAAAAGGTTTTAAATAAAGTTAACAGTCTATTTCAAAAGCCAGATGTAGTCTGGTTCAGATCCAGATATACTTTTGGATAGACCAATGCTATTATTAAGTAAAGATAATGATTCGCTATGAGTGTTATTGAATAACATCACTCCATAAAAAACCCACTGATTATCGATCATTTTTCCTATGTCAGAAGATATCCATTCAATATTTTGTCCATCGAGAGTTGCAATCGTTCCATTTCCTTTCCCAATAAGCAGATCTTCAGATAGATAGGTACTCAAATATGTCTGACTGTTAGTTACATTTACTGTATTATATAATAATCCTTGATCAAGATAATTTGACTCTGTTATTTGATAAGGAGTCGATGATATGTTTTTGGAACCTAAAAATCCACTTGTATTAGAATTATAAACAGCATCGGTTACATTTAAAGATAATATATTTTGATCTTTAATATTCAACTCAGGAAATTGGGCTAGTGTATCTGTAACAGAAGTAAGCAAAAATAAACCTACGGCTATAGCGGAGATAGTCATGAAGGATATTTGTAATGAAAATTTGTATATTTTCTTCAATATGGTTAGTCAATAAAAATCAAGTAGATAAAGATTGTGTGTTTGAATAATATTTATTAGATCTCTATAAAATAGGCTATACCATATATTAAATTTACAAGTTAAAAAAGAATTATATTGACTTGTTCTTAAAATACTCAAGGATAGATATTGTTACGGATTATAAGTTTTTTAATTGGTATTACTACTATTAGCAGTAGTATCATATTATTTTCCTCAAATTCACCTTCTATCTCTTCCATTTACGCTCAAGATACTCCATACTATAATAATAATAATAATAACACAAATGAAAATAATAACTCCTCTTTTTTAATAAATGAACTAGAAAAAGTTAAAAATATACTTGAAAGTAAAGTAACAAAACTTGCTACGGCTTTACAAATTGCCAGTAGTTTACCACAAATATTAGAGCATCATGATGTAAATTTAATAGATCCAAAAGTTAATGGTATACAAGAAGATGCAGACATAGAAAAGAGAAAAATTGCAAAGATACTATTGGATCAATTTAATGAATTTTCATCAATTGGATTATTATTAAATAATGGATACGTGTATTTTGTTGAACCATTTGAACGTCAATTAAATCTGACTACAAACAATCTTTCATTTAGAGATTATTATCAAGCTGTAGTACATACTAAAAAAACTTACTTGAGTGATGCAATAATCTCTAAATCATCAGGAAGAAATCTGGCAGTAATGGCTACTCCAATAATCAACAATAAAAATAATATGACAGGAATATTGTATGGTAGTATTAATTTTAACAATTATGATAAATTTTTGCAGTCACTTAATTTACAAAATAATACCAAACTGGTATTAATTGACAAAACTGGAGTAAAGATGGGTGATTCTAATGTTAACGAGACATCGGTCTCAAAAGAATCTTTTGAGAAGAAACAGTTTTCAAATCTTACATCAGTCCAATATGCATTAGAGGATAAATCAGGAAGTATTTTAGAAAAATTTGAAGGAAAAGAAAGTCAAATCACTTTTCTTCCATACGATCTCTTTCAAAATAAAAGGATTTTACTACTCATTCAAGATTGTAACAGTGATAAAAAACCAAATGAATCAAATAAATGCATAAATAATAATGGCAATAACAATGAACTAAACCTATTTAACGAGAATACTTTAAGTAACCTAGGTAGTTTTTTTTAACTATATCTTCTCAAGACGATCTGTTATAAAAAATGTTGGCAAATTGAGGAAGTAATAAACAAGTCTAAAACTACCAATACTACTTCTAACAATTTAGTAATAAAGAGCAAAATGGTTCAGTTAGTAACTCTTTTGACAGACTTTCAAAATAAAAGAATAATAAATTTTTTCTTTTCAATATTTT
>DATFCH010000219.1:0-3401 GCA_035253345.1 Nitrososphaeraceae archaeon | reverse complement strand
TGGCCGTCTGGTAGTTTCATACAGAAAAGTACTTGATGGAATAATGTTTATCCTAAGAACTGGATGTCAGTGGAAAATGTTACCCAAAGAATATGGTTCTGGTTCTACATGTCATAGAAGATATCAGGAATGGATGCAATTAGGTATCTTTGATAAATTATGGTCTAGATTGCTACAAAAATATGATAAAAAGATAGGAATTAAATGGGATTGGCAATCTCTGGACGGCATATCCATTAAATCAACTTTAGGGGGAGATGACTGGTCATAACCCTACAGACAGGAGTAAATTAGGTAGCAAAAGACATATTATTACAGATAAAAATGGTATTCCACTATCTACTTTTATAACATCTGCAAATACTCACCACGTTACTGTTGCAACAAATACGATTGATAATATTGTTATCAAACGGCCAGCATCATCATCATCCATATTAATACATAATCAAAAGAAACAGAATCTATGTCTTGACAAAGCATATCATTCTAAAGAAATAGAACAAGAAATTATCAAAAGATGATATAACCCACACATTAGACACAAAAGAGAAGAAATAATATTTTGTAGAAAAAAGCATCATGCAAGAAGATTGGTTGTAAAAAGAACAAATTCATGGCATAACAGATTCAGGAAATTATTTACAAGGTATGAAAAGAAGGATAAAAATTATCTTGGTCTTGTACAATTAGCCAATAGCATTATTGTTTACAGGAGGTTAATTTTGGGGTATGCTCTTAAATTATTTGCACTAGTGTACCTATTTGACTTTTACTTGGCCAATAAAATAATGATAAAAGATAAACAGAGATTTACTAAATTTTTTCCACTATCAGGACCTTATCTATCTTTTACCTATTAAAACATCATGACCTAGCCCATATTCAAAACCGCCTAACAAATTCTGATGACATTTTGGAGATAATCCAAGAGATTCGAAATATGGTTGTGAATTAACACTAGATAACATTACCAATCCATCACCTACAAGAGGAAAACATGCACCGGCAATTGTATAATATTCAGTATGTGTATTTCTTTCTGCTTTTGTTGCATTTGATCCAGGAACCAAATCAAAGACTGCTGGTCTACATACTAAACTATCTATAGCCCAGTTTGAACCATTATTTGGAGTTCCAATCATTATTAAATTTGCAACATCATCATTAGTAAGATTATTACTTAGATATACTCTTGAATCCAATCCACCTTTACTATAACCAACTATATTTACTTGTTTTTGTCCTGTCTCATCTAAGAGTCTTTTAATTAGTTGATCCAGTTCTTTAGCATGATCTGTAGAAGCACCACATGCGTCATTTGATTGTTGAAAAGTGACAAGACAAAATGGAATATTCTCTTGGTTAAATCGTTTTGCCCATTCACTCCAGTCATTGCTTATAGATCCATCCACACCTTGATTCCAACCATGTACAAGAAGTACAGGAAGTGTATCCTTTGAATCTAAATTGTTACATCTTGTTGCTTGTCCATTTACTGAAGGAAAAAATGAGCCATTGGTTCCTATTATTTGCGATATCGTTAATATAAATATTATCAACATTGCAAATGATAATTTGTTTCTTTTAGTTTTAAAATTCATTGACAGATAGATATAGTATAACAATATAAACTTTATATACATGATATAGATTCTTCTCCTCTAGATTATAATGATTTATGGTAGGTTTATAATCAAATTTTAATCATATATAATAGCTGTTAAAGTATATACTTTGTTTCTATTATTTAATTCAAAAATCTAGAAATATATAACCATTTAAAATAGGATTGATATTTATCCTTCTTATTTATCTTGACAAAACCATTTATCAAGTTTATGTTTTAAAAAATAGTGTAATTAACAAATAACGAAAATAATAAGATAGAAGGTGATATATATTCATCATTAGCTTATTTTACAAAAAGAAAAGGTCATGTAAAATAATATTCCTTTTATAGTTTATATTTAGGAATATACTTTCCTGCTTAATGTGATATATATTTTTGTTAAATAATTCATTTACAAATCTTTCTATAGTATTATATTTATTAACATAATCCTAAAATAACATAATCTTTATTATGAATCATTATCAAATATTCATCCATATAATTCTATTGGATTTATATTATTTATTATATTTGTTATTTCTAATAATTAATTCGATTATTTTCTAAACTAAAAGATATATACTATATAAATAACGAAATGAATGTTTATATCACATTTATCGTTCCATGCATCCAAGGATGTAAAGTACAGCCAAATTCAAAAGAGCCGACTTTATCAAATTGATATGTAAACTCTTCATTTTGCTTTAATAACGAGTCAAATATTATCTTCTCTTTACTGGTGATAGTATGAGGTGTTTTTTCTTCATTTATCCATGTTATTTTTTCTCCTTTATTTATTATAATTTGGTCTGGATTAAATGATCTATGAGTCGCAGGATGAAAGGATCCTTTTGGAATATGAATAGTTAGTTCAGATGTATGGTCGTTACTTTTTGTTTTTGTTCGAATGTCATTCAAGGTCTCCTCCTCTACCATTATTGATTTTTTTAAATTTTCTGTATTACTGTTAAAATTTGGATTGGATTGAAGGTTATCGCTATTTATGGAGTTTATAGATTTGACTTCTTCTTGAGCCATTAGAATATCATTATTGTTTTCAAATTCGGACAAGAGCAAAGTTATGGATAATGTTATGCCTACGGCAAGAAAAATACTTAATTTAAGATCATTGTTATTCATATCATAATAAAGACAATTCTTTTTATTAAATACAAGGTATATTATATAACCATTTGCAATTGCCTGTATTACAATTCCTGCTGCTGCTGCTGCTGCTGCTGCTGCTGCTGCATCTATTCATTCATTGAAATCGTGAAAATGATTTAGATTAGATAATACACAACTCTGATTATTTAGTATCATATGAGCTTATTTATGTCTGAAACTAAAATTTATTTTTATATTAACTAGTATTAGTTTATGATTCACTTCAAAGAAGCGGATTCGAAGTAAGGTTTTTATTCCAGCTTAAGCCTTGTGTATTGAAACAAAAACAGTCAATTTTGGTTAACTGAATGAGAATCTATTTGTTTGTATATTAGTAACATTTAAAATTATGATATTTAGAATTTTTTTAATCAAAATTGTGTCAAAATCAGTTTTTGAAATATTTGAATTCGTATATTAACACTTTAATATATTTAATTGTAAAGTAAAATAATCGATAATAAAAAAATATATTATACATTATATGTAGCGCTGCATTGCTGCATGCTCTACTATCCTTTTGTTTTTAGTTCTGTGATTCCATAGAAATCAGTTGTTTTTAGCTGATCTATAGAAATGATAATTTAAATTTCTAATGCCGATCCATTACTTATGT
>DATFCH010000218.1:0-3488 GCA_035253345.1 Nitrososphaeraceae archaeon | reverse complement strand
AATATTCTTTTGAAGTTCTATATAGTTGTTAAAAATCGATTGGCTTGTATTGGTGGTTACTTGTTGGAAATTGTTTGCTGCAGTGTTGATATTTTTATCCAGATATGCTTTATTTATATCCTGATTTTGATTGATATTATTATTGATTTTATTTGTTGTTTCTGAAATAGTGGATGTTTTATTTTTTATTTGTTGAGTTTGATTGTCTAAATATTTGTTTGTTTTTTCTTTTACTTCTTCCAATGGTGTAGTATTTGCTGTTATAGAAGGAGACACTTGATCTTTATATTGTTCTTTTTCTTTATTATCCAATATTATTTTAGTTTCCCCTTCTTCTTGTTGCGTCGTTGATATTTGTGTTGCTGCTGCTAATTCTTCCTTTGGTGAGATGGAAGATGATTTATCTATATTAATTTCCAAATTAGAATTATTATTACTATAATTATAATTTTTATTGTTAATCATATTATTTCTTTGATTTAATTGAGATGTATTATATTGATTTTCATATCTTGATGATTTATCCCTACTTGAGGAATCTCCAATTACTTTCTTCCCTTTTTTTACAACTTCTTTAACTGTTCTTCTATATTGGCAACTACTTCCTTACCTTTATCTATAATTTCATTAATAGTAATATTTTGTAATTTCTCATTAGTTAAACTATTTTCTTTTTTATTTGTTGTATTGTCACCAATATCTAAAAAATCTTTGTTACCAGAAATTTCTTTCGCTTTTGGAGGTTTATATCCACGAGGCAGAGTCAAAATGTTAAGAATATGCTAAGTTTTATTAGTATTATACAATTGTTATCCAATATAGTTTTTTAAATGCAAAATATACTGCATAAACTAATATTTGAGCACTAGGGATAGTTGCCCAAATTAAATCGGCATGGCTGAGATCTGAATTTACAAATTGTCCAAAAGTGAGATAGACATATGAGAAATAAGCAGAATCAAAATAAGCATCAGTAAAATCTGCAAGATTTGCCTATACACATGGAGATTCACATCTTGAAGATAAGTGTTTATTAGATTTGCTCCAAATAAAATTAAATGTGGAATATTTGCGGACCTTAAAACAGAATTTGCTAGGTTCTCCTAAACAATCGAACAATTCAAAATGATATAGGAGGCTAAAATATTCTACCTTTACATTTTTTAATGACATTATTTCTAGTTTTTTAAAATAAAATAATTAGAGACTAAAAAATATAATAATCATTCTCTATTAAATTATATAATATATGTTATTGAATCAATCTTAGAACTCTAGATATAACGAAAATATTTAGTATTATCCGTGTATCCTCTATCGAAAATTATCTTTGGATTTGCTGTGATAGCTTCATTGCTAACGTTAGTTACATTTACTGGCATGAATATTATTTTTTCAAATGCTATTGCTGCCGAAGAAGATTCAGACGAAATCTATTTCGCCGATAATTTTATAGCAGTAGGAGACTGGTACTGTAACGAAGAAACAAAAAAGACAATAGACAATATCTTGTCGGTACATCCTGAACTTATAATTACTACAGGAGACCAAGTGAAAGAATCTCCATCTGCACAGTGTTGGATTGATATGTCAAATCCTATTCAAGATAAAATGAAAATTGCAATAGGTAATCATGATGCTGAATTTGCAAATATATATAAACAAATTATGAATTACCATCAATTAAATAATCCATATTATACACATGACTTTCGAAATATTCATTTCATAAGTATGTCTACCGAACATCCTTATGAACCTGGAAGTAGGCAATATGAATTCATAAAAAATGATTTAGAAGAAACATCAATAAATCCAGATATTGACTGGATAGTAGTTCATCAACATAAACCTCTTTATTCAACAAAACAGGATAAAGGCGAAGCTAAAGAGTTACGAGACATATATGAACAACTATTTCAACAATATGATGTAGACTTGGTAATTTCAAGTCATAATCAATATTATGAAAGAACATATCCTATCGTGTATAATGAAAATTACGAAAAAACTGCCAATAAGAAAGAAGAACCACGTCCAATAATTACTGATTATTCTCATTATGTGTATCCACCTACAGATGGAATTGTATTTCTAACAGTCGGTACTGCAGGAGATGAATTAGACCCAGTTAAGGAAATACATGATTTTTATGTTGTCCAGGAAAGCAAGTTTGGCTTTTTAAATATGGAATTAGAAAATAATGGAAAAACATTGATTGGTACATTTCATTCGAATGATGGGGAGATAATAGACAATTTTGAACTAAACGAGATATAATGTCTATGGAATATGCTTCGATAATCCAGAATTTTTTTATTTTTATTCTAATAAACAATCTGTTCATGAAGCAAAGGTGTCTGCTCGAAGAAAGCCAGCTACCGCCTAGAATGAGGATGGTAGACTAGAGGTATTCAGAGTAGGTTTAGATGGAAACCTTTACCATACATCGCAGATTAAAAAAAATAATAGTAGTGAATGGTCTGAGTGGAAATCATTAGGAGGACCTTTACCTGGTGATCCTGGAGTAGCTCAGAATGAGGATGGTAGGCTGGAAGTCTTTGTGATAGCTAGCGATGCACAACTTTACCATATATGGCAGACTGCACCAAATGGTCCTTGGAGTAATCAGAATACGCCTCCGACGTCATTAGGAGGACAGTGGTCTACTCTGAGAAGACAAGCTTTAGCCCGAAATGCGGATGGTTGGCTAGGTGTGTTTATGAGGGGGAAAGATACAAACTTAATTGTATATGGCAGGCTTCCCCGAACAATAGTAATCATTGGTCAACTGGTTGGACTGAATTCTCCACAGAGCGTTGGCCACTTAGTAGTAATCCTGCGATAGAACGTAATGCTGACGGTAGATTAGAGATCTCTATTGTAGGTTCAGATAGACAAATTTATCATAAATGGCAGACTACACCTGGTAGTATTAATGAATGGGTTGGGAGTTGGGCCTCATTGGGAGGACAGATCCCTTAAACAGTGCTCGCGATTCCCGCTCAGAAATCATTTTCGAAGAGAATATTCAAAGATAATGAAAAGGAGAATAAGCATCAAATAGAGAAAGAAGAAATATAAATTGATAATAGCAGTAGCATGATGAGTTATTAGTAGTATTCAGACTTATAAAGCAATAGATCAATAAAAAAATTAAGCTATCCTTTATAGATTTGAATTTCATTTTACTTTATTGTCTTTCATCATGGGCCAAAAATAAAATGTTAAAAACAATTTACAAACATCTGTGCCCATATAGTAGGTATGATAAAAACCTGATGATATACCATCTATACTCATGAACAATGAACAACTTACCTAAGCTAATGAAAAGTTATGCATTAGAAAATGACACTGCGATAACAAATGTGACGGTCAAAGCATTTGATGAATATCTCTCAAGGTATTCTAAAAATTAAGACTCAACAAAATAAAACTTATTATAAGAATATACGGATTCAATTTCAAAAACTAAGATCTCATTA